>CADBNM010000066.1 GCA_902796055.1 Oscillospiraceae bacterium | reverse complement strand
TGCCCAAGAGGCGGTAGCGGTAATGGTTTGTTTATTCACATTTTCGGTAAACAGATGAGCGACCTTCTTTATTGATACCGTACACTCATTTACATCGTTTTCATTCTTTTTCACTCCGATATGCTGAGTATTATCACTCACGGAGGATTTTGCGGAAAGAGTGCAAAGGCTGTTGCTCATTGTAACATTATACTGGTCTTTTGCAGAATAGGTAAGAGTATTTGAGGTAACGGGATTTGAAGCCAAGAAACTCATACTTTCTTTATCAAAAGAGCATTCAAAGGTTTTAGCATAAGGCTTATCAAATTTACCTGACGAATTGTTTACAAAGGTGCTGCTGTCAGTGCCGTAATAATCTTTTTTAATGGTATTATTCCAGTCAACAGAAGCAGCATATGCCTGAAACTGGCTCTTAACCTGCATTTCGCCTGTCCACACGGTTTTCAAGTCGGAATCGGAGGAACCGACTTCAAGCTTTGTGACTTTAAAGCCGGCATCGCTTCCTACTAAGTTATCATCAAGATAAACATAAACTAATCTCGGGAAGCCTGTAATATTTGCAGTAACTGAATAGTTTCCTGTTGCGCCGAGCATTGATTTTATATCAAACTTCTGCTCTTTATCGGTGCCTGCGGTGCCGTTAACATCTCTGTAAAGAACGGAAATGCCGGCAGTATCGTTAACCTCCTTTTGGAAGCCGCCGTAATTGCCCTTTATGCCGTTTGAGCTCTTTCCGACCACCGTAATCGAAATTTTAATAAAGTATTCGCCTGAAGGGTCGTCAATTTCAGGAGTTTCATTCAGTTTTATGAAGCTGAAATTTTCGGCAGCCGCAAAGGTTTTGGCGGTTGAAGGCTCATAACCGTAAATAAGCATAGCCCTCTTACTTGAATCGCTGCTGTCAGTAGCAGTTAAATCAAATATGTTGTTGCCCAACACGGCTTCATCATTTAAAATATGCGCCTGTGTCATTGAAGTGCAGCCTAAAAAAGCGTTTGAGCCGATATATTTAACGGATTTCGGAAAAGTTACGGAAGAAAGAGAATTACAATATGAAAACGCTCCCTCATCAATAGTCTCAAGTGAACTCGGGAAAGTTACGGAAGAAAGAGAATGTGCATTTCTAAATGCCCACTTGCCTATTGTTTTGAGATTATTTCCTCTGAAATTAACGCTTGAAAGCTTCATCCAGCAAAGGAATGCTCTCGAGCCGATTTCGGTAACATTTTCAGGAATTGTTATTGATGTGATTTTATTGTTTGTTGTAAATGCACCCTCGCCTATCTTTTTCAGCGTTGAAGGCAAAGTAACAGAGCTCATATCTGTTCCTCTGTTATCAAGCCTGTCTGCAAAAGCATAGGGACCGATGCTCGTAACAGGATAACCGTCAATAGTTGACGGAATATTTACATTAGCATTATTGTTTGTATAATCGGTAATTTCTACCTCACCGTCATTAACGGTATATGTAAAACCGTTAACGGACAAACCGGTAGACAATATCATAGGTATGCTTGAAAGCACAAACACAAACACCATTAAAAACGCAAATACCCTTTTCATCTTTCTTTCCAACTTTCCTAAAAATATTTATATTTATTATATTATATAGCAAAACCGAGTATATGTCAAAAATAAAATGCAGAAGTGATTAATTTCTGCATTAATAATTAAGTTTTTTTAAATTTTATCTGCAAATGTTTTCTCGGTTCGGTTAAACACAGCTGTTCCGATAAGTGCAAAAGCTACGCTTACCGCTGCGCTTATTAGCAGGTATTTATAGTTTATATTTCCGACTCCCAAATAGATTTTTCTCATAGCTTCCACGACAGGAGCCATCGGATTGAGCATATAAAGATTATAGAGCTGAGGCATTTTTTCTTTCACTAAAACAGATGAATACGCAATCGGTGTTGCGTAAAGCCAAAGCTGTATGCCAAAGGCGATAAGCATTTTCAAATCCCTGTACTTTACGGTAAGCGACGCCAAAAGCGTTCCTATGCCCATAGAAAGCAGCGTAACCTCCAAAACCAGCAGCAATGAAAGCGGAATCAGATAATAAGTAGGCGTTATCGTTCCATTTATTACATAAAATGCCAAAAAGCCGAAGAAAATCACTGATTGAATGACAAAGTTTATCATATTCCCCAAAGCATTAGCTATAGGAGAAACGAGTCTCGGAAAATAAACCTTGCTGAAAACATAAGCGTTCTCTGTAAATACATTAGCGCCCCCATTTAAGCAGGTTGAGAAATATGACCACAGCACATTGCCGCACATATAGAACATAAACTGCGGAGCGCCGTCGGTAGGCAAATTTGCAATTTTGCCGAAAACCACGGTGAATACAATCGTCGTAAGCAAGGGCTGAATTACCGCCCAAATAGGCCCTAAAAGCATTTGCTTATATCTCGCTTTAAAGGTTCTTGTTACAAGCAGCGAAATCAAATCCTTATACTTAAAGGTCTCCTTCAAATTTAAATCAAACAGCTTTTTTTTAGGAGTTACAGTGGTAATTATTTCATTATAATCAGTCATTATTGCCGCCTCCTAATTTAAGATTATCTAATCGAACAACACCCCAATAGCGTTTCGACCAGAGGAAATCGCCTTCCTTTTCCTGAGGAATGTCAATATAGCACATTTGCTCAACATAATCATAATTAGAAAAAATATCAAACGAGCTTTTTTCAACAAGCGCACCGTTGATACTGTAAGTGCCGACCTTTAAAGGAGATAAATCCAATGTAAAACTAAACTTGTTTTCGCCTTGTTTTATATTGATCGCTTCCGAAAAAGAGGTTGCTACCGCCTGATTTGCGGTATCGGCAAAGGTCGCCAGAAAATAGGCGTTTTCAATATATTTTTTAGAATTGCAGTAAACGGAAAAGGAAAAGCTTTTTCTGTCATTGACAACACAATCCTCGCAGTTTTCAAGCTTAAAACGGGTGAGAGAAACCTGCCTTACAAGCTCATTCGGGCAAAAGCGGTGAGTAAGCTTACTTAAATCGTTATCAGCAGAATGTTCCTTCTTTTTGTGCTCGGTATATACCTCAATTGCGCTTTCAACATCGCCGTCGTAGATAATTTTTCCCGCGTCAAGAACGATGCAGCGCTTACAGAATTTGCGGATTGTAGCCATATTGTGACTTACATAAATTACGGTCTTATTCTCCTGATTTGCAGCTTCATCCATTCTCTTTAAGCTTTTTTCCTGAAACTTGACATCGCCGACGGCGAGAATTTCATCTAACAAAAGAATTTCGGAATCAAGGTGCGCCGCAACTGCAAACGCAAGCTTAACATACATACCGCTCGAATATCTTTTTACAGGCGTATCAATATACTCCCCTATTTCGGAAAACTCGATGATTTTATCCATCTTAGAGGTGATTTCTTCCTTGCTCATACCGAGGATGGCACCGTTCATATATATATTTTCTCTGCCTGTAAGCTCTGCAGAAAAGCCGGTTCCGACTTCAAGCAGACTTGTTACTCTGCCGCGGTAAGATATTTCGCCCTCGGTTGGCAGAGTTATTCTTGAAATAAGCTTTAAAAGGGTTGATTTTCCCGCACCGTTAATGCCGATAAGCCCTACAGCTTCGCCCTTTTTAATGGTTAAATCAACGCCGTCTATTGCTCGGTGAGTTTTGTTTTTTATGCTATAGTATTGGTCGTTCAAGAGCGGAATATTAGGGTCGTCTTTCTTAAAAAGGCGCGCAAAAAATGACTGCAGGTCACCGCGCAGCGTGCCTGAATCAATTTGCCCGAGCCTGTACTCTTTAACAAGCCCTTTTATTTCTATCGCACTGTCTTTTTGCATAAGCTTACCTTTCGGTATTAATTTATATTTTCTCCAATATCTTATCAATATGGAACTTTTTAACGATTTTCATACTTTTTACAACCGCTAAAAGAGATTGCAATTCATTACTCTTCCGGTAAATTAAAACAATTATCAAATTAGGAAGAACAATACAAATTAAACCTTTTACTACTAAGGTTACAATTAAGTATTTAAAATCAATGTACTTGCAAGCGAAAAATGTTGCGGCGCCTATCGAGAACAACAAGGCAACATATATAAAATACTTTATAAAATATTTACTTGGTTTCATTTTAAAACCGTGTTTAAACAAGGCATACGGATCGTACCAGGTATTTGTGCATGCCCTTGCGATAGCGGTTGCAAGCAATATGCCGAACAAGCCCCAATACTTACCTAAAATTATTGACACAACAAGATTAATCGCCGCAGTGCCGCACTGCATATATCTGCCGTATTTAAACAATCCCATGGTGTTTCTGAAAGTCCAAACAGCCTGCTGCATGCCCGCCATAAAAAAGTTTATAGCGATTATGAAACTAATGCTTTTTTCCATAACATATGACGCGCCGAACATTAAGTGAACGATATCATCACCTAAAACAAAAATACAAATACCGAACCACGAATAAAACCAAAAGTTTGCAAAGTTAATGGTTTTAAAAACAGAAAACTTTTTTTCTATACTTTCGCTCGCATTAAGGTTTCCGACCGAAGCGGTAAGGTTAGTAAAGATTTGATTAATAAAAGAAGAGCACATTGTGGATAACAATGTATAATTAGTTGACAATCCGACAGTCGAAAGCCCTTTAAAATACGAGGTTATTACGTTATCCGTGCCGTGAACTAAAACCCCGCTGAGTTTATAGACAATCAAGTATCTCAGGTTTTTAAAGATTTTACTTCTTTCCTCTTTCGGAAGCGGTTCCGCTTTCTTAATATACGGGTATTTTTTATCGGCTATAATTGAAATTACAAAGTTATATGCAATAATCGAAGCAATTTGAATTGCAAGATATATATAAAAGTTTTTAAAAATTGCAAGTGAAATAATTTGAAGAGCATTTTGCACAAAGCCCTGAATATAGCCCAAACCGGTTACAATCCAGTTTTCCTGCATAGCCGTGATAAGCGAAGCTTTATAGGAAAAGAAAAGATACGAAGAAGTAGTGCTTATAAGGTACATCAGATAAACGACATACATGTTTTCCGGTATAGTATAACTGTCGCCTACAATTAAGTGAAGGAACGGCATTACTGCAATACCCGCAACTGTTACAACAAGTCCGACTGTCCTATATGCCCTTTTATAAAGGAGCACAATTGAAGCAATTTTTTCTTTATCGTTTTCCGCAATCGGCTTATAAAGCGCATAAATAATGGCTGTACCTATACCAAGTTCGGCAAGCGAAAGCATGGTAAAAATATTGGAAAACAATGAGCTTACGCCAAGATATACGGAATTAAACACATGGGTAAACATAATTCTGCACACAAAGGAGAGAATTAAATTAAAAAAGTATCCGCCTGTACCCACCATTACATTCCTAACAGAATGTTGAGTTCTTGTTTTTTTTGCCATTATTACCTCAATTTAGCTGTTTATAAAGTCTCAATGCCATGCCCTGAGTAAAGGGCATAATATCATAAAAGGTTGAAAAATTGCCTATGCCGTGAGTGTCACCCTGAGAAGCATCAATTTCTCCGCTTTTCATCGTATATGAAACGAGCTTTTTTAAACACTTATCGGCACATAAAATATAATCATCGTTCCCAAGTATCTTCCCTGCCCTTGCAAGAAAAAAGCCAAGCGCTGCAGTTGCCGAGCTATCATAGCCCGAAACGGTTAAAAGATTGCTGAAGCCACCGTCTTTCAAGGAATACTTCAAAAGCACATTAGCGAAGTTTTCTATTAAAGGGAGCACTTGCTTTTTTGCGCTTTCGGACAAATACTCATAAGAGTCTATAAGCCCCAAAGCATACCAGGCGCAACCTCTGCCCCAAGCATAAACACTAAGAGGCGTGCCGTCTTTTTTTATGCAATGATTAGGAAGAAAGTTTTTCTCACACAAGCCGTTGGATGAATAAAATATTAACTGTTTAACACACATCTCTTCCGCTTGTTTATTGCCGAAAGCCACACTGTATTCAGCCAAAAACGGACAAACAAGTCCCAAAGCGTCAACATAAAAATTGCCTTTTTTGTTGTTATACTGAATTAAACCGTCCTCATCGCAAAAGCTCTTAACCAATTTAAAGGTTTTATCCATAGCAGGTTTTAATGCTTCCTTATTTTCGCAGGCTTTTAAAAGGGCATAAGCGAGCATAGCGCTATCAACCCCGCTATAATCGGTTTCAAACTCACCTTTTGAATTTATAAACGGTGCTGTATCAACCTCTTCACCGTTTTCATAAAGTCCTAAAACAAGTGCAGCCTTTTGCCACGAAGCGAAATTTGACGACTTGTTTTTGCCGCTTATTTTTTCTATCAAAGCATAAGATGTATTATTTGTAAGCTTTAATTCGGGCATTTTTTTCAGCCATTTAAAAGCTACTTTTTTCACTCTTATTATCCATTCGTTTTCGCTTAGCGTCCCGATTTTACGCCGCTTATACATAGCCGAATAATGCAAAAGCAGGTCATAACCGCATATGAGAATAAACAGTAGCGATAATACAGATAATAAAACCACTAAAATAATAAATAATATATTCAATTAAGCTCTCCTTTTAACGCCTTGTCTCTGTAATAGGTCCAATCCTTATCCAAATCCACAATAATATCGCCGTGCCCTATGCGTTCTTCTTCGGGAGGCAACGCTCTCCAGTCGCCGTATATTTCACTAAGCAATTCATCATAGGTATTAATCGCCTTAAAATATGTATCTTCAAATTTAACATCAATAAGATTATCATCTTTTTTTATAAAATGATGCGAATGTATATTTTTATTAAACTTGGTTGTTTCAATGAAGCAAAGCCCTTTATCTGTAAGCTTTTTTCTTGTAAAAAACATTAACAATTTAATTAACGGTATTCGAATAAAATCAGGAAAAAACTTATACAATAACACACTTTTTCTTGCACCCGCATCATCTCCCGCAGTACAAATAACAAGGTGTTTTTTTGCTAAAAAACGAGCAGCATCAAGCGATTTTTTTTGCACGCTTTCAATAATTCTATATTTGCTGCGTTCAGATAGAACAAAAACATCCATACAAATGCCTTTATGATGACTCATACCTGCCAGTTCTCTTTCGCAGGAGGTTGTGCCGTTAATTCTAATCTTTGCCCAAACGCACGGATACTCTTTATCATTAAAAATTGTTTGAAAATAGTAAGGTTCCGGCAAACTCTTTACTGCTTTTAAGAGTTTTTTATAATTATCAATATCCATTGCGACATCAACATCATCATCCCAAGGAATAAAACCCTCATGCCTGACTGCGCCTAAAAGAGTTCCAAATGCAATAAAAAAAGTTATACCGTTTTCATCGCAAAATTTTGCAAAATCTTTAAGCATTGTAAGCGTTTTCAACTGCAGCGCTCTCAAATCGTACTCAGCCATCAATCAATTCCTCCAGTTTTTCTCCGGCAATATAGGATTTTTCTATATATTCGGGCATAATCTCTTGAAGATGAGCCTTGATTTCATTTCTTTTTTCAAAAAGAGAAATAAAAGCATTTAAAAGTTCTTTTTCATCTTTAAGCGACTGAACGGGAAGCACATATTTTTCATCCGTACCGAAAAGCGCTTTCGCTATTCCCCTCGCTTTAACCGAGTAGCCCAAAACAAGCGTAGGGACACAAGTTGAATAAGCCGCGATAGTAGAATGAGTTCTTGCGCCGATAAAAAACTCGCAGCCCGAAATAATATCCTTTAACTGTTCGCAGTTTTGGTCTTTTACAAAGAAAACTCTGCCGGTTTGCTTATAATCGGCGTACACAACCGCTAAAGACTGCCTGTCATCAAGTCCTTTTCTGACAACATGAGGAATAAGCGCGACATTATAATCGGTGTTTTCCAATATATAATCTATTATCGCTCTGAAAGACTGCTTTACTATTCCCTTTTCGCTTTCTCGGCGTTCAATTGTGGGACCGAAGTTGATACCTATGTATTTTTTGTCTTTTAAGCCTTCGGGATAATCAGCAGGAGACTTTTCAAGAATAAACGCAGGGTCGGTAACAAGAACAGTATTCGGATTAATCTTTTTTAATGCGTTATATGTCAGTTCTTCTCTTGCGGTTATAAGGTCATATGAAGCGAGGTCTTTTTCCATCTTCTCGCTAATTGCCTCCGGTTCAACGGAGCAACCCCACAAAACGAGCTTTGTTCCTCTTTTCTTAACTTCCCTGTTGACAAGATAGATATATTCGTTTTCACCATAGCAATAATTATCCCCGCCGATGGAAACAAGAACGGTGTGCTTATCACAAACATCTATTATCGGAGAAAATGTACTCTTGTCCGGCGCCTCGATATCCAAATGAAGTTTTTGCTTTATTGTTACCCAATAATACTCAAAAGAGCCTTTTTTCAGATCTCTTCCGGGTCTCTTAATGCTGATGTATTCTTTGCCCAAATACCTGATATCCTCGTCCTCGCAAAAGGTAAACAAGGTGATATCATCGCTTTTAAGTATCTTTTTAGTTGTTCTTACTATTGCTTCACAACCGTGGTTGCCGCTACCCCCGTGGGGAAATAAAACATATTTCATACTCTATCCTCTGTTGCTCAAAAGCATTTTAGCGCTGAATAAAATATAACTCTTGTGCTTAAATGTATTTAAAATGGCAGGCGAATACTTGTTTTCGTCTATAAAAGCGGTGCTTAAAAACACTTCTCTATTATTAAAGATTTGTTTGGTTCTGTTGATTTTTTTAATAATTCCGCCCTCAAACTCTTTACTCCAAGTTTCAAAAGCGGAATTATAAGCATCATCAAAAATTCTATTTTGAATATATTTTTCCGCTTCTGAAGTAAGCATATTAAAATGAGTAAACATTTCTTTAATTGCCTTATTGATTATTAAGCCGTTTTCCAGCCTATCCGCTCTGTATTTAGTTGAAAGCGAATTTTGCATTTCAATGTAATGATAATTTTTATAATCTGCAAAACTTATTTTTTTGCATTTTTTAATATACTCACAATTAAATATTAAGTCTTCACCGTAAGAAGTGAAAATCGGGAAAATCAATGAGTTGTCTTTAATTATTTTGGCTTTATAAAGCTTTGCATATGGCGGATAAATCAAGAAGTTTTTATTGAGCTTTAAAAAGTTTTCACAATTTTGGACATCATTATTTTGAAAATCTATTGTAAACGGATTTAACTTTTCAATTTCCCTTTCAATTATTGAATTGACTGCTAAATCGCTATCGCTCTCTATTAAAGTTTTATATAAATCGAATATATAGCCATTTTGAGCATAATCATCGCTATCGACAAATGCAATATATTCGCCGTTTGCGATTTCCATCCCCTTGTTTCTTGCGGCAGATACGCCTTTATTTTCCCAAGAAAAAGCCACAACTCTATTATCATTTTCAGCAAGCGATTCAATGATAGATTTAGTGTTATCGCTTGAACCGTCATTAACTATAACAAGTTCAATGTTTTTATAGCTGCCTTCAAGCAAAGATAAAACGCACTTTTCAATTGATTTTTCGGCGTTATAAGCCGGAATAATTACACTTACTAATTTTTCCATTATCCTTCAATAGCTTTATAAAAGCCTTCCATAAGTTTATTTAAAGTAAAATCTTTCGACCTTTTATGAGCATTTTTCTTAAATAATTCTAAATCGTATTTACCTTCGAGAGTATTTTTTAACATTCTGAATAAGTCTTCATTACTGTTTTTAACAATTACACCACATTCACTCTCTGCGAACAATTCTTTCATACCGGCAACTGATGTGGTTAAAACAGGCTTTGAAAGAATTATTGCTTCTGTTGCAACCGTGCTGAATCCTTCAGCATAAGAAGAACAAACATAAGCATCTGCCAACGCTAAATATTTATAAGGATTTTTAACAAAACCCAAAAGTTTAATTCTTTGCTGCAAATTATTTTTATAAATCTTTTCTTCGATTTGTTTTCTTTGGCTTCCTTCGCCCAGAATCCAAATTTCAAAATCGTAATTATTTAAATCATCAAGTGCATCAACAAGCCTTAAATAGCCCTTTTGGTCTTCAAGCCTTCCGATAGTTACAAAAAGAGGTCTTGCCGAAGGTAAAAAATCTGAGCGTTCTTTGGATTTTTTTATAATTTCTTTTTCATCAATAGGGTTTTGAACAAACTCAACCTTATCGCTGCTTACTTCGTATTTTTTAATAAAAGCTTTTTTTACATCTTTGGAAACGCAGAATATTTTTGCAAATTTATTATAACATTCAGCTTCCGCTTTAGTTGATGAAAACAAAAAATCTGTCCACGCATTATTTATTAAATCAATATGAACCCAAGCAAATTTTTTATGGTTTTCGGGCGCACCTGAAACAAGCTTCGTCACTTCGCCTTCAGTGAAAGCGATGACAATATCATATTTTTCTTTAATGAGGAGTCTGTAAGAAAAACCGGGAGAACAATGAGAAAAAATATAGCCCTTTATCTTTTTAATAATTCCCTTACTTTTAGAGAAAATGGATTTATATTTTACAGCACCGGTATAAACAGTTTTATCAAGCGAATCTTGAGAAAATGAATACAAACTAACATCATAATTCTTATAATCAAAATTATTTAATATGGTCTGTAATACTTTTTCGGCTCCACCGCCATATAAATTGTTCATAAAAAAGGCTATTTTTTTCATAAAACTTCCTCTATCGTTTTAATCGCTGTTTTTATTTCAAACGCCTTCTTCCTTACTTTAAGAGCGCTTTCATACTCTTTAAAATTGATTTTACCGCTTACAATTCTTTCAAGCATCTCTTCAAGCGCTTCATCGCTGTTATCAACAATCAGACCGCATTTTTCTTCGCCGAAAAGCTCGTCCATACCCGAGCAATCGGTAGTAAAAATCGGTTTTTCAAGTATAAGCGCTTCGGTAGCGGCTGTACTGAAGCCCTCGGCAAATGAGGAGCAAATAAAAGCATCGGATTTTGCGACATACTTATAAGGATTAGTGTCAAACCCTATCATTTTTACATATTCGCCGAGCGAATTTTGAGAAATATATGCTTTTATTTTCTCTTCTTCACTGCCTGAACCGACTATCCAAATTTCAAATTTACAGCCCTTATTTTTGAGATTATTTGCAGCTTTTGCAAGCCTGAAATATCCCTTTTGCCACTCGACTCTGCCGACAGTTGCAAGCACAGGATGCCATTTCGGAGAGATATTTATCTCTTCTGCCGAAAAAGTTGATATTTCCCTATCGTCAACGGGGTTATACAAAACCTTAAGCTTTTCACTCTCAAAAAACTTTTTCTCAAAGCTCTTTTTTACGCCGTTTGCAACGCAGATAATATTATCATATTCTTTGTAGCACTCTATTTCCTGCTCAATTCCGCTAAATCTTTTATCGGCATGAGCATTGGCAATCATATCACTATGAACCCATGCGATTTTTTTTGAGTCCGGGTTTGATGACGCCGCAATAAACTTAGTCGCGAAGCCTTCTACAAAAGCGACTTCGGTATTATACTTTTCTTTAACAAAGCGCTTATAAACTCTTTTTGCAGGTGCGTGATAAATATAATAATATTTGATTTTGTAAAGTAGTCTTTTAAAAAGTGAGCCACTGTAATCTGCCGCGTGAAGGATCGAAGAAAGGTTGCAACATTCTTTGACACTGTCCCAATGCTGCCCGCCGTCTGTAACGGTAAGCACACTGACTTCAAAGCTCTCTTTATCAATATTCTTAACTATATTTGACAGAATTTTCTCAGCGCCGCCCGCCGTTAACTGTTCAATAAAAAATAGTACTTTTTTCTTCATATTTTACTCACAAAACGAATAAATTTTTTTAAGCTCATCGGAATTTGAATAATCCCTGCTTTTTTCATTTTCAATAATCGCCTGCTGCTTTGAATTATCGTTAATCAGCTTTGCAAGCTCTTCGGCAAAGCCCTCGTTATCCATAGGAGCTATTATACCGTCAATGCCGTCCTCAAGCTGGGCGGCAGAGGTCTCATAATCGGAAATTATTACGGGCTTTAAAAGCATCTGCGCTTCCCTGACTGCTACGGATTTACCCTCATAGCGCGAGGGCTGCGCATAAATATCGCAAGCTGCAATATAAGGATAAGGATTGGATTTTTTGCCGAGCAGTATTACATTATTTTCGGTTTTAGACTGTTTTTTATTTTCTTCTATTTCTTCTCGTGCTCCGCCGTCACCGACAATATACCATTTTATATCTATGCCTTTATCGAGAACTTTTCGGCAAATAAACGGAATGTTTTCGAAGTTTTTCTGATAAGAAAATCTGCCTATTGAAAGCACGCTTAGACTGTTTTTATCAATTTCTTTCTCCGCCGAGAGCTCATCTGCCCTTTGCAAAACAATTCTTTTAGACAAAGTGTTTTCAATAACTATGCACTTATGTGCTAGCTCGGGAAAACAGGATTTAAATATATTGTTGCAATCCTCGGAAACATTGACTATAGCATCAATATTTTTAAATGCTTTTTTATCAATTTTTTTATCAAAATCAATAAAGCTGTAATCGGTATGTACCCATGCCAGTTTCTTTTTTGCGTTTATTTTTGAAAGATAAAACGGAGTGCCCAAAAACGAAAGCGCCAAATCATACTCGCCTTCTATTTTCGGCAACAACGGATTTAAGCAATAGCAGTTATATTGCATTCCCGTCCACATACTCGTTGTTTTGTGCTGTCTTTTTCTTGATATGGCGGCAAGAACCTTTGAAAGCAATCTTGCAAATGCGAAGGGAAGCTTTTTAGGTGTTAAAAGCGATGCTATGGGAACATCAAAATTTCCGTATTGCCAAACAGGCGGTAAAAGATTTACTTTTTCGGGAATAAGCGGCATAAATTCACCCTCATGCCTGAAAAGGAATAAATCGACATCGTATTTTTCATAATCTATGTTATCAAGCAAACCCAAAAGGCTCGTTTCGGCACCGCCGACAAACATAGAAGTCATTGTAATAATAATTTTTTTCTTCATTTTGCCAATAAGTCCCTTAAAGTGTAAACATAGAAAATATTGGAATCCCAAGTAAAGCCTAATGAAACTACCATTTCAAGATAGAAATATAATAAATAGAATAAAACTAAAAATGCAAACAACAGTTTTCGTTTTTTCTTTGGTGCATAATATACAACCCAAGTCATAAGAGGAATAGTGAACATATTAAAATACAAAGCAAACCTTGCATAGAAAACAAATATCAACCCTAACATATAAAAAACAGTTGAAAAAGCAGTCATACACATAAATATGTGATAATACTTTTCATGGGGCTCAATGTACTTTCTGAAGGCCATTCCGAGAGCAAAAGGAACAATTGAAATAAATATTCTTATCGGATTAGAACCTATGTTACCTGAGGATATGGTATTTGAATATTCGCCGTAATTCGTATCCTCCGCAAGATTAGCCATATACCCTTTTGTAAGAGGTGAAGTCACAAGAAGAATAACGCCTAAAACTAATATAAAATAAGGCATATTCTTTTTTATTTCGGGTCTGCTCTTGATATCAATATTAACGATGATATAGATTAAAAAGAATATCATTGACGAGCGATGAAACTGCATTACGAAAAAATACAAAAACGGAAAGTATATATACCATTTCTTTTTTTCAATCATCCAGACTGAAAGCGCAATTAGCATTACAGCGAGAGATTGCTTTAATCCGTTAAGCGTAAAATTAAATTGTGCGCTTAGAAAATAAATCAAAACAGCAAATTCAAATAATTTTGAATACTTATACAGAAAAATCAGTGCCATAAGATTTATTAAAAAAGCAATTATTCCAAAATACAGCGTTTTGTCCTGTGTTATATATAACTTTATAAAAGAAGATAAAACATAAAAAGCACCGTTTTTATTATCCTTTAACGGTTCCCAGCAATCCTTAAATTTAGAAACTTGTATGTTTTCTTTAAAAATAGACCAATATGAACCGGTATCCCCGAATTCTATTGACCTTTCAGCCGAATAGTATACAATTAATGCTAAAAGAATAACGATAAATATATACTGTATTCTAAATGATCTGAGCTTTACAGCCACATCGTTCTTTGAGCTTTTAATCCATTCGGCAATGAAAGCAAGAATGAAACTGAATATTATAAGTACAACATATTGTTTCATTTAACCATACCCTCTACTTTCATATAACCTTTTGCCTTGTGCTTTATGTAGACAGTTAAAGCTATGCCGAAAGGAATAGCAAGAACGGTTAAAAGCTTTTCGGGGCTTTCTTTAATAAAGTGCTTATTTTTTGAAATAATAGAACTCGAAACATAGTGAATACAAGCCTTGAATTTTTCCGAAAATGATTTTGCAAGAGTCATTTTATGCTTTCTTATAAAAGCAAAGCCTTTGGGATTTCTTAAGTACTGACGGAACATATTTGTGCTTGAACCGTCAAGCTGATATTCTACTATGCAAACAATCTCATTTAAAATTACCATTTCGTATTCTTCGGCACAAAGAGAATATTTGTATGCAAGAGAAACATACTTTTCGCCCTCGAATACGGGATAAGGCGGGTACTTATTTATTATTTCGGTGCGATAAATAAACTTTTTATCGCCTTTTCCTCCCTGCCTGTAAAATTCCTCGGTAGAAATTTTCTCCCTGTCTTTAGGAAGTTCTGTTCCGATCACTTTGCCGTCCAAAGTTGCATCAAGCGCAATAATTCCCGCTACCTCGGAATTACCTTTTTCTTTCCAACAATTAATTATTTTTTCAACAGCGTCGTCGGGCATATAATCGTCCGAGTCAATGCATACATTAAGCTCGGTATCAATGTTTTCATAAGCCGTGTTATGCGCTGTATGCATACCGCCGTTTTCCTTATACACATAGCGAATTTCAAATCCGTTTTCATTTTTCTGCCACTCTTTAATTAAGGCGGCGGTATTGTCCGTTGAACCGTCGTCAACCACAAGCCAAAGGAAATCCTTGCAGCTCTGTCTGCAAAGACTTTCATAACAAAGATGAATACTGTAATCTCTGTTGTATGCAGGTGTAAAAACGGTTAATGTCGGCATAATTCTTCCTTATAAAGATAAATAAAATTCTTCTAATTCTTTTGCCTGCCGTGAAGCGTCATAGCCGGCGTTTTTTATTTGAGACGATGTATCTTTATGTTCGTAGTTTTTATATGACAGTATTTTTTTTGCCCAATCGGCAGCTGAATTATCAAGCGAATAAAACTCCACTAAATCGGTAACGGCTGTCTGCTTTGAAATATTATCGGAAAGGAGACATTTAACCCCGTTCGTTTGAGCTTCTACTACCGAAAGCGGCAGACCCTCAAAATGAGAAGGAAAAACAAAAACATCAAAAGCATTTAAATAATCATTTGTGTTATTTATTACTCCTAAAAAAATCACTCTGTCGCTAATATTTAATACCGCGCATTTTTCCTTAATATCATTTTCAAGCTCACCGCCACCGGCTAAAAGCAAATAGCTGTCAGGCTTTATTTTTAATATCTCGCTGAAAACATCAATAAGAAAGCTATGATTTTTGGGATAAAGAAAATTACCTATATGACCTATAACAAATTGGTTTTGAATGTTTAACTGCTTTCTTATCTCATTTCTTTTGTTGATATCAAACGAGAATTTTTTAACATCCAAGCAATTATTTACAAGTTTATAATTATTAATGTTTTCTTTGCCGAATCTTGTAACAGCCGCTTCCTCGGAACAAGCCATTAAATAATCCGAATGCTTGCTTATGGGAATGTAAAGTATCCTGTCCCTTAAACTTGAACCTGCCGAATGACTGTGAGAAACCGTAACAGCGCCGTTCTTTTTTGCGGCTCTTAACACAAACTGTGCAACGCTGCCCATGTGGCAATGAACTATTTTATAATGGTGCTTCTCAAAAAAATTATCACAAAGCGATTGATAGATTAATATATTTTTTGAATTAAGATAACTTATTTCTCTGAATATTTTGCCGCCGAGAGAAACTATTTCATCGTCAAAAGCGGCTTTTTCTTTTGTACACACAAGAAAATCAAACTGCACCTTGGAACGGTCAATATTCCTGTAAATATTCATTATGAAGTTTTCAGAACCTCCACGGTTCATACTTCCAATAACCTGTAAAACTCTAATCGGTTCCGACATTTTTTATGTCCTCATAGTTTCTTTCAAAATCTATAATAATCGGCGAGTGTGCCCAAACTCTTTCCTCCTCCGGAGGCAATTGCATATAGTCATCAAACCATATTCTTAAAATCATATCGCACTCTTTAATTGCGGGAAATGTTCTGCTCTCAAATTCGACAGTAGTGTATTCATCAAAAATATCCGGCGGATAGGGACATGAAAAATCTTCAATGACCGAATAATTATACAAAGGTCTTGTGTTTTCGGTATATTTCTTTTCAAAACCCTTGTTAAGTTTATTATAGATAGCATAGTGTTTAGATTTGGGAACAATAGAAAGGAAAAACTTACTGAAAAGCTTTACGGGTGCCGATGCCTTTGGCGGAACAAATTCTCTTGCATAAAGCAGAAAAAACAATCCCTTTATTTTAAAAAAGAATTTTTCCGATTTGGTCTGAGGTCCTCTGCGAAAAAGAAAAATATCTATGAAAATGCCTTTGTGATAATTAGAATTCTCCTCGCCTTCCTGCAAGAATGTTGTATTGTTAAGTCTGATTTTCGTAAAGGTTTGCGAATAATCGTGATCGATATCTTTATTCTGCAATAACAAATTATCCGGATGTTTTACTTCCCAGGCGGAAACTAATTTATCGAAGTTTTCCTTGTTCATAATAATATCAATATCGTCGTCCCAAGGAATAAAGCCGCCGTGCCTGACAGCACCAAGCAATGTTCCATACGCAAGCGAATATTTAATATCATTTTCTTTACAAAAATCATCAAAAGCGCAAAGTATTTCAAATTCTTTTTCTTTTACTTTTTGAAGCACTTCCGGTGAAATGTCTTTTCCTTTAATCATAGTTCTTAGTCTATCTCCAAAGCTTTAATTGTTTTTTCAATAACCTTTTCTTTTTCAAAACGCCTTCTTACAAGATTTGCGGATGCCTTTGCCATAGCGACTTTATCTTCATAAGGCAAAAGATGAAATGTTTCCATTTTTTCAAGCAAATCCTCTTTATTTTGCGGCTCTGCCAAAAAGCCCGAGAGTCCGTCCGATACAGCTTCCTTACAGCCGTGAATATTAGATGTGATTATAGGTCTGCCCATTGAGCCGCTTTCAAGCAATGTGTTTGCCATTCCCTCGTGGTAAGAAGGCAAAACAAAGCAAAGACACGCTGTGATAAAGGGCTTAACATCAGGTTGAAAGCCGTAAAAAACAATAACTTTTTGTTTTGCAAGAGAAATAACCGTATCGGAATAATCCTCTTCATAGGGGCCTACAATGTTGACTTCAACTTCATCGCCATATTTTTCACGCAGCTGTTCGGCAGCCCAAAAAAGCTCATCAACGCCCTTTTCTTTCATAACTCTTCCCATAAATAAAAATCTTGTCTTTCCGACATCTATGGGATATTCTTTAAATTCATATTCAGCGGTATTTACGCCTGCGCCTCTATTGATAACAATTTGATCTTTACGCACCAAATTGTTGTCTTCCATTACGGCTGCGTTCTCAACATTTTCAAAAAACACTTTCTTGGCTTTTTTTGTTGAACGCATATACAGTCCCTTAACAAGTGTCCTTACCGGACCGCGATTTTGAAATGCCGTGCCGAGTCCCGTTATATTAAGCGCATAAGGTACGCCGAGAGCTCTTGCAGCCATTCCGCCGTAAATATTCGGTTTTATTGTATAAGTTATGACAAAATCGGGCTGCTCGGTTTTAATTATTCTTTTATAAGTATTGTACAAAGCTATATCCTTTAAAGGATTCATCCCGCGCCTTGAAAGCTCGGGAGTGGGAATGTACTTACAGCCGAGTGCCTTTATTTTTTTTACCAAATCGCCCTCGGGAAAGCAGGTGACAACCTCGTGTCCCCTATCAATGAAGGCTTTAAGCAACTCTTTTCTAAACTTATAAAGCCCGACATCAAAATTTGTTAAAACTAAAATCTTCATTTTATCCTTACTGCGGGAATTCCTACATAAGTTCCGCTCTCGTCAATACTTTTTGCCACTGCCGCACCGATGCCCACGGTTACATTTTTGTAGATAAATACATTGTTTTTTATGACTGCACCGGCTCCTATGTGGCAACTCTCTCCTATTTCGCACTGACCGCAAACGCTTGCATTGGGAGATATATGAGTAAAAGCGCCTATTTTACATTCATGGTCTGCAACCGCACCGTGATTAACAATACAGTGTTCGCCGAGCTTCACTTCGGGAGCTACGACACCACCTGCACACACAACGCTGCCCGCGCCTATCTTCGCATATTTTGAAACGCTTGCGCTCGGATGAATTGCCGTATATAATTTTGCGCCTTTTATTTTCTCGGCAATTTTCCTTCTTATTTTGTTGTTGCCGACAGCGATAACAAAGAAGGCTTCGGGATATTCTGCATAATTCTCGGTTTTACCCAAAATATCATAACCCATTATTTTGCCCGAAAGATTATCATCAAAAAAACCTATAAGCTTATCACCGCTTGCTTCCACTATATCGGCAATCACCTTGCCGTGTCCGCCTGCGCCGATAATAATTACATTCTTTTGCATATGTTAATCCTCTTCCTTTGTTCCCGTAAACTTATACATTGTAGCGGCGTTTTCATTATTAATACCGTCCTTTTTTAAAACATTGACAACGGTACTGAAAATTATCTTTACATCATTAATAAAGCTGAGATTGTTTACATATTCGATATCATAGCTGAATTTTTTTTCCCAAGTGAGCGTGTTTCTGCCGTTAACCTGTGCAAGACCCGTAAGACCCGGTCTTACATCATGCCTGTGCTTTTGAGTTTCATTGTAAAGCGGCAAATACTCGGTAAGCAAAGGGCGAGGCCCCACAAAAGACATATCGCCTTTTAAAATATTAAATAACTCGGGAAGCTCATCCAAGCTTGAAGCTCTCAAATAGCCGCCAAGCTTTACAAGCCTCATCTCATCGGGCAGCAAATTGCCCTGCTCGTCTCTTTCGTCGGTCATAGTCCTGAATTTACATATGGTAAAAATCTTGCCGTCCTTGCCCGGCCGTTTCTGTTTAAACAAAACGGGAGAGCCTATTTTTGCTTTTACCAGCAAAGCAATCACAGCATAAACAGGGCTCAAAACTATAATCGCTAAAAGCGAAACGACTATATCAATAAACCTCTTTAAAAATTTCTTATATAACATCCTCACACACCAAAAAGCAGTTTTTATTTTTCTTTCTTCGACTTATCGTCCTCTTTATACTCGTAACTGTCATACCTGTACTTATATCTGTAACGGTAGCCGTTCTTATATCTGTATTTACCGTATGACTTTGAATAGCCCGAAACATCGGTGAAAATGGTACCGATAATTCTTGCGTCCACTTTTTTAAGCTCCTCAATAGATCTCTGGAATTCGCTTGAGGTTGTACTCTTCTGCCTTGCAATAAGAACTACGCCGTCCGTCTTCGAAGCAAGTGCCGAAGCGTCGGTTACAACGCCTATGGGCGGAGTATCAATAATTATATATTCATATACCTGAGAAACAGCGGCAAGCAAATCGGTCATAACGCTTGAATCTATAAGCTCGGACGGGTTTGCAGGTATGGGTCCAGAGGGCATAATATGCAAATTCCCCTGCAGCTTAAAAATACATTCAGCCGGCGCTCTTTTTCCTGAAAGAATAGACGACAAGCCAAGCTCATTATCAATAGCGAAAAGCTTATGCTGCATAGGCTTTCTCATATCGGCGTCAATAATGAGCACTCGCTGGTCTCTCTTCGCCATCGTTATTGCAAGGTTTGCGGAAATGAGAGATTTACCTGCGCTCGGCTCAAAGCTCGTTGCGATAAATGCCGCCCCTTTACCCTCTATGTCCGAAAAAGCGTGAATAATATTAGTTCTCGCAATTTTAAACGATTCGAGCGCAAGGAAAGGCGTTTCGTTGTTTATTACTTTATCTCTGGAGTCTTCAATATTTTTATTTCTTTCGTTTTTCTTACTCTTTTTACCGTAAGACGGAATCTCGGCTAAAAGCTTAAGACCGAATCTTTCCGAAATTTCCTCGCTTGATTTCATTGTACCGTCAAGCACAAACATTAAAACTATTACAGCGAGTGATATTCCGGCTCCTGCCACTGCACCGTAAACAGCATAAATCTTATAGTCCTTATGAATAGGCACGCTTGCAATCGTAGGCTCGGTTACAACAGCCACGGAACCGCCGTTAAGAACATTATCAAGAATAATCGGTGCAACCTGCACATAGGCATTACAGATATCAAAAGATAAATTCGGGTCGGTAGTAGTTGCGGTTATTCTTATAAGCGATGACTCCTCAACGGTTTCAATGTATACCGACGACGCAATATCTTCGGGGCTTTTTGAGTACTTTTCAAGCTTGGCGTTTACCTTTTCCGCAACTGCCCTTTCATTTAAAATCAGCCTTATTGCGCTTGCCAATGAACTTGAGGTGCCAAATTCCTTACTCTGATAAGCGTTTGCCGAAATAGCGTTTTCATTTTCATCGCTACCGAGTCTTGACGCATAAAGCGTTACATACGAGGAATACATATCAACATTCTGAGAGGAATAATAGAAGTAGGTTGCGCCTGACATAATAACAGCCGCAAGAATAACCCAAACGAGTTTCTTTCTAATACTTTCCCAAAGTGCCAATAAATTGTAATCGCTGAATAGTGTTGCTAACATTTTTTACTCCTTGATATTACTTAGATTAAATAAAAAATTACAATATTAGACAATTATATTATAATTAAAATAAAAATATAGTCAAGTATATTATAAAAGTTTATTTCTATAAAATAAAATAGCACAGCAGGTATGCCGTTACAGACACACTAAGCTGTGCTTTTATGCAATTAATTTTTATTGCGGTTTTATTCCGAAGGTTCTTAAAGCTTTTAGCATTACATGGCGGAAAAACAAAGAAAAAGACCACAGTCTAACCATCAATTTATAAGATACGCTTTTTGAACAATCTATATATTTTTCTCCCACATAATATCCGCTTAAAACACCGAAAACACTTGTTTTCGGAACATCCTTTTCCAAGATGTACTGACTGTCTCCGCACATATCATAGCTATCGGATTTTACTTTCATTACCCGGTGCAACACAGCGCGCGAATCATCGCGCCTGTAAAAGGCAACATCGTATTTTTTTAAGTCGCCTGTAGGAGTTTTTATTATTACTGTAGCACCTTTATTTTTAATGATAGGCCACATACTGTTCCCGCCGGGCGTGAACGACAAAACGCCGCTCTTTTGCAGCGCTTTTTCATAATCATTCATCAATTATATCCTCTTTCAGAAGAGTATCAATAAATTTTTCAACATCCTCTTTAGCTTTATCCAAATCAACTGAATACTCCTCGGTCAGTGCAAGTGCCAAATCCTCTCTCGAAATTCCCTCTTCAAGCTTTTTCCACATAAATGTTGCAGTTGAATTAAGGGTGATTACACCGTTAAAGCTTTTAGCTCTGTCGCCCACGGCGACAACGATATTCATATCGTCCATTTCTTTTAAAATAAAATTGCTTTTAATCTTCATCGAAATTCTCCTTTATGCCCGAAAATGCCGTATCTACGGCTTCTTTTGAAATATTGCAGCCAAGACGGTAAACCGGTACCGTCGAAAGCAAGGACTGAATATTATCCAAGGTCTTATTCATTAAGTCCGGATTTTCAGGGCGAATTGTTTGGTTTAAAAGTGTGAAAACAGCCTGCTTTTTTGAAGCGGCTTCTATTACATTTTCTTTGTTCTGATAAATTATTACTATTGCCTTTAAAGGAACCGAAATATTGTTTGAAATATGGTGCTTACCGTCCCACGGAGTACCGCAAACATACCACTTACCGTCAATTTTTCTAAGCAAGGGCTTATCATCGTTTACCATGACGACATCTTCGCCGAATGTCCTGCGCCAAAGTGATGAATGAGTTGATTTTCCCGTGCCTGAGGGAGCAGTAAAAAGCACTCCGTTCCCTTTATAGGAAAGGGCGGAGCAGTGCATAAACATACAGCCGTAATCAAATGCTTTATTACAAATCTGCCTGTATGCCGCTATACTCTCAAGATAAGAATCCGGCGAATTATAAGTGTCCTTTTCGCGCTCGGCTGCAATCATTTCTTCAGTTACTTCCACTGAAAAATCGGTCGGAGCCGAGCCGTCATAAACATATTTTTCGCACAGCCTGCGAGCAAAATCATATTTAAAATTTACTTCAATAATCAGTCCTGCAAAACTATAGCGCATAATCAATTAATAGTATCCTGTCCATTCATCGCCGTTTTCATCTATGTTTTGGGTAGGCGTAGACTGCTTTGAGGTCGTATTTGTGTTGCTCTTCTTGGTAGGAGTTGAGCTCTTCTTTGTAGGAGTTGAGCTCTTCTTGGTTACATTTGCACCGCTTTTGTTGGAAGCGCCATTGCTTTTTGAGGAGGAAGAGCTTGATTTTTTACTTGAGGAGCCGTTATTATTTGACGACGAACCGCTGCTTTTATTTGACGACGAGCCGCTGCTCGATTTTTTGGAGCCGCTGCTGCTCTTATCGTTTTTTGAACTGTCGGATTTTCCCGAGGCGGCAGTCGTAGTATCGCTTTCTTCTTCAACATCCGCAAACGGGTCTTCTACAACATTATCGTCCTTTTCAATATTGTAATTAGACGGAAGGGTTACTTTATCCTTCTTAGCGTCCTTTTTACAGGAAGTGAACGATACCGCAGCCGTTACAATAAGCAAAACTGATGTGAGCACTGCAAGTGCTGATTTCAACTTGTCTTTAGCCATAAAAATCACCTCAGTATATTATTTTATGTATAAAAAGTATAGCATTATTTAATAAAGCCGTCAAGCAACATTGAAAATAATTGAAGGTTTATTCATAGAAAATTAATATTTATATTGTTTTTTTCGCTTACAATAGCTATAATTAGATGTAGGTACGGAAATCTTACCTGTTAAGAAATATGTTTTTAGAGGAAAAAATGGAACAAAAATACAAATACGCCGTTAACCTGATAAAGAAAATGTTTACGGCGGAAAATAATTCCGCTTTTATTCTCGTGATAACAGCTATTGTTTCTGCAATCATAATTGCGGCAATTATTTTCAGAAAAGTAAAAAGAGAAGAATTTGATAAGGTTATTGTTTTTTTCAGAAAGTTTGCAATAAGCAAATATTTTATGATACTTTGCGTGGGGCTTGCCTGCGGTATTGTTACGCTTAATATCGAAGTTGCCGGCACGGTTATATTTGTGTTTATTGAGTGCATACTCTTAATTTTCTGCGATGATATTTTAGTGACAACTCTGCCCTTCCTGCTCACCTGCGAATTTCTTTGTAAAATGTATAACTCTTTCAATACATTTATAAGAATTTGGCCAATCGGAATGGCTCTTATATTTGCGCTCATTTTCCACTTTGTGATTTATAGAAAGAAAATTGTTGTAGGTAAGCTGTTTTGGGGTATACTTGCGGTATCGGTTGCAACGACGCTCGGCGGCGTAGGCGCAAAGGGCGCGTGGAGCGATATTGACGGCTCGGGTATATTCTACATAGTGGCTCTCGGCTTCGGAATGCTATTCATTTATGTGCTGCTTTCCTCTTATATCAAGACCGACAAGAATTACGATATAGCCGAAAAATTCGCTTACATTATGATGCTTGTAGGCATTTTTGCGGTATTTATTGTATTGCAACACTATATGACGCTGCTTTCAAAAGTTGTAAGAAACCCGATGTCTCTTATTAACGACCCGAGATTTTTCTATGTTCAATGGAAGAACAACATTTCAACCTTCTTAATGATTACAATGCCCTTCCCCTTCTATCTGTCATTTAAGAAAAACCACCGTTCCTCAACCTTCCACAGATATTGGATGGGCGTTCTCATCTTCGTGGCTTTGATGCTCGCTCAATCGAGAGGCGGTATGCTCTTCGGTGCGATTGAATTTGTTATCTGCATCATAACGATTATATTTATTGATAAGCCCTCGCGCAGAAAGAATTTAACTGCAATGTTTGCGATGATTATTATTATGGCTGTATTTTTACTCTCTGCAAGCGACCTTATTGCAGTTTATATGGAAAAGCTTAATGTTGATTCAAATGAGGTTCGCTGGGCGCTCTACAAGGACGCGATTAACAATTTTAAAGCCCATCCGATTTTCGGCGTAGGACTTTGCTATTCGGGAAATCACGCAACAACTTGGGTGCCGAAAACAGGAGCGATTAACTGGTATCAAAATTCGATTTTGCAAGTGCTTGCCTCTTTCGGTATTGTAGGCGCGGTTGCCTATGCGTATCAGGTTTATGTGAGAATGAGCGTGCTTTTGAGAGTACATTCAAAATTCAATTACACAATCTTTCTTTCATACCTCGGGCTTGCGCTTATGAGCCTTGTAAATCCCGGACTTTTCAGCCCCATTCCCTATTTACTTATACTGACTATGAGCTTAGTTATAGTCGAAAAGAAAAACGACGAGGTGCTTGATGAAAGCGACCTTATAGAGCCGATAAGATTCAACGCTGTTTTGAGAAATGTTGAAAACAAGGTTGAAACCACATTAGGCATCAAAAAGAAGTGATTACAATAGCAAAACGCCTGTAAAGTAGTTATGCTTTACAGGCGTTTTTTACTTATTTTTTTTACTTTTTAGAGCAAACAAGCTCACCGTTTTCGGCGTCAAGTACAAGTGTATCGCCCGCACTTAAATCGCCTTTTAATATTTGCTTGGCAATCAGGGTTTGAGCTGTGCTCTGCAGATATCTTTTAAGCGGTCTTGCACCGTAAACGGGGTCGTATCCCCTTTCTATTGCAAGAGCCTTCGCTTCAGGCGTTATTTCAAGCTTTAACAGCTTTTCATTCAGCCTTGCAACAAGGTCTTTCATCATAATGTCGATAATGCCGTTAAGATTTTCTTTAGTTAGCGGCTTGAACATAATAATTTCATCAAGCCTGTTAAGAAATTCGGGTCTGAACGAGCGTTTAAGCAGTTCGGACACCGCTTGTTTTGCTTCGGCTGAAATTTCACCTTTTTCGTTTATGCCTTCAAGCAGCTCCTGCGAGCCGAGATTTGAAGTCAGGATAATAATTGTATTCTTAAAATCAACCGTCCTGCCCTGTGAATCGGTAATTCTGCCGTCATCAAGGATTTGAAGAAGAATATTGAATACATCGGGATGCGCCTTTTCAACCTCATCGAAAAGCACCACGCTGTAAGGCTTACGGCGTACTGCCTCGGTAAGCTGACCGCCCTCATCATATCCCACATATCCGGGAGGAGCACCTATAAGTCTTGATACGGAGAATTTTTCCATATACTCTGTCATATCAATACGCACCATATTGTGCTCATCGTCAAACAGACAGTCCGCAAGCGACTTTGCAAGCTCTGTTTTGCCGACGCCCGTAGGACCTAAGAAGAGGAAGGAGCCTATGGGTTTATTCGGGTCGGATATACCTGCTCTTGCGCGCTGTATTGCTTCGCTGACAAGCGTCACGGCTTCGTCCTGTCCCATCACTCTCTTGTGAATAATATCGGGCAGACTGAGCAGCTTTTCTCTTTCGCTCTCTGCAAGACGGCTTACGGGAATTCCCGTCCATTTAGAGACAATTGAGGCTATTTCACCCTCGGTTACGGTATCGTGAACAAGGGTGTTATTATTTAAGCTCTTTTCGCTTTCCTCCTCGGCGTCTTTCAATTCTTTTTCAAGCTCGGGCAAATCCGAATATTTAAGCTTTGCCGCTTTTTCATATTCAAGGTTAACCTGCGCCTGCTCGATATCAGCGTTGGTTTTATCAATTTTTTCCTTGATTTGCTTTAATTTATCAACAACCGATTTTTCCGACTCCCATTTTGCCTTCATTGAATTGAAGGACTCTTTAGCGTCCGCCAATTCTTTTTTAAGAGCCTCATAGCGGTCTTTGGAAAGTGAGTCATTTTCCTTTTTAAGCGCCATTTCCTCAATTTCAAGCTGCATAATCTTGCGGCGGATGTCGTCCAGTTCGGCGGGCATTGAATCAATTTCTGTTCTAATCATAGCGCACGCTTCATCAACAAGGTCAATCGCTTTGTCGGGCAAAAATCTGTCCGTAATATAGCGATTTGAAAGCGTTGCCGCAGCGACCAAGGCGTTATCGTGAATTCTTACGCCGTGGAATATCTCGTATCTCTCCTTTAAGCCTCTGAGAATGGAGATAGTGTCCTCGACCGTGGGCTCATCTACCTGAACGGGCTGAAAACGCCTTTCAAGCGCCGCGTCCTTCTCAATATACTGCCTGTATTCATCAAGCGTTGTTGCGCCTATACAGTGCAACTCGCCCCTTGCAAGCAAGGGCTTTAAGAGGTTGCCCGCGTCCATACTGCCCTCGGTTTTGCCCGCGCCTACGATTGTGTGAAGCTCATCAATAAACAGGAGCACTCTGCCCTCGGACGCTTTGATTTGCTCGAGCACCGCTTTGAGCCTTTCCTCAAATTCGCCTCGATATTTTGCACCTGCGATAAGCGCGCCCATATCGAGCGAAAAAACGGTTTTATCCTTTAGTGCGTCGGGCACATCTCCCCTGACAATACGCTGTGCCAAGCCCTCCGCTATAGCGGTTTTGCCTACGCCCGGCTCGCCGATTAAAACGGGGTTATTCTTCGTTTTACGGGATAATATTCTTATAACGTTTCTGATTTCTGTATCTCTGCCGATTACGGGGTCAAGCTCGTTATTCCTTGCGCGCTCAACCAAATCGGTACCGTATTTTGCAAGTGCGTCGTAAGTCGCTTCGGGATTGTCGCCCGTAACGGAGCTCGTTTTCACCTTTGAAAGCACGGAAATAAAGCCCTGCTTTGTTATACCGTTATTTTGCAATATTCTTTTAACCTCGCCCGAAGCGGCGGAAAAGTACGCAAGCATTAAATGCTCAACCGATACATAGTCGTCATTTAATTTTTTCGCTGTCTTTTCGGCGGTATTGATAATTGCCGAAACCTCTCTTGAAGCGTAAACCTCGTCGCCTGCTCCCGATACCTTGGGAAGCGAGGAAATAAGGCTATCAAGCTCGGATAAAACGGCATTGGAATCAACTCCCATTTTAGAAAAAATGGAAGGAATTAAGCCACCGTCCTGGTCAACAAGCGCATAGAGCAAATGAGAATCATTTAGATACTGATTTGAGTTTTCGCTTGCCATTGACTGCGCCGTATTAATCGCTTCAATAGTTTTTTGTGTAAATTTTTGAGTATTCATATCTTACACCACCTTTTCATTTTTGCAGGCACGGCAGTGCCTTAGGTAGATTATTTATATTGTTAAATCGGTCTTTTTAATATAGTCGGCGTACTCTTTGACGATTTCTCTATCCTCAGCGCCGTTTAAATACGCCTTTAAGGAACGGTCAAGCAGCTCGACATATTCGCTCAAAGCCTCGGCAATCTGCTTCGCTGAATAGTCTTTATGCTTGGGTAATACTACACTTCTTACAAAGCGGTTATCGTACAGAGCATATTCGATTTTTTCGGCTGCGCTCTGTTCCAAAACGCTCTGCTCAATATTGCTCCAAAGCTTGAAAAAGCTTCTTAAGTCCGACAGCAGCATTAGCGACTGCGTTCTGTAAATTACCGAAATATCGCCGAGCTTATCGGAAGAAGAGTTATCAAGCGTCAGTTCATATTTAAGGGTTGGTCTGTATTTATATGACAGCGCGCTTTTTACGGAAAAGGTTTGCGAATCCGGGGCAAAGAAAGTGTTGAAGCCCTCGGCTGAGGAAAGAAAACCATCAATCTCGCCGAAAATATCGTTTATCATTTTCTGCACCGTGGGCACTTCAAAGTGCTCCGCAAGCACTCTGTCTATAAGCGCGGAACGGTTTGTGCCGAGCCTATGCGCCTCATAGTCAACCGCGCGCACGACATCGTCATTTAACATTAAGCTGTAGAGTCTTTTTGCCATTTTTCACGCCTCCTTTTTGATACAAGTACATTATATAGCATTTTCAAAAATCGTCAAGATATTTATATAAATCTTAACACAAGCTATATAAATTCTTTACAAATTGTTCATAAAGCAACCCCACTACTCGAAAAGCAGTGGGGTGCGGGTAATATCGCAATGCGATAGTGGGCGGGAAAGTTTCCAAAAGGAAACTCGCCATTCCGACATCCTAATTCCGAATTATTAAAGCACGGCGTGAGCCGTGCTTTCAGCGTGTAGAAAAACCTTTTTCTACACGCTGAGCAGATGTTGAAAGAGTGAGATAAGACTTAATTCAATATCTTTGCTTTATTTAATTTTTAACGCAAAGATTTAAATAACTCTACTAAATCACATAAATAATAACAGTCTGC
>CADBNM010000065.1 GCA_902796055.1 Oscillospiraceae bacterium | reverse complement strand
GAGGACGCAGACATCGTTATTGCGGCTTTCGGTATCGCGGCAAGAGTTTCAAAGAACGCCGTTAAAGAAGCGAGAGCGATGGGAATTAAAGCAGGTCTTATCAGACCTATCACACTCTGGCCGTTCCCGAAGGCTCCTTTCAAAAAGGCTGCCGAGCACTGCAAGCAGATGATTTCGGTTGAACTTTCAATGGGACAGATGATAGAAGATGTCAGGCTTGCAAGCGAATGTAAAGTACCCGTAACTCTTTGCAACAGAGCAGGCGGTATGATTCCGAGCCCCGAGCAGGTTCTCGAAGCAATTAAACAAGCAGCAAAAGGAGGTAATGAATAATGGTAGTATTTGAAAAACCGCACGCACTTATTGATGTGCCTCTTCACTATTGCCCCGGCTGTACTCACGGTATAGTTCACCGCCTTGTAGCTGAGGTTATTGACGAGCTCGGTATTGAGGGCAATACAATCGGTATTGCACCCGTAGGCTGCTCGGTTATGGCTTATAACTATTTTAACTGCGATATGATTGAAGCCGCTCACGGCAGAGCTCCCGCAGTTGCAACAGGCGTTAAAAGAGCCGACCCCGAAAACAACATCGTTTTCACCTATCAGGGCGACGGCGACTTGGCTTCCATCGGTATGGCTGAAACAGTACACGCTGCTGCAAGAAACGAAAATATAACAATTATATTTATTAACAATGCAATTTACGGTATGACAGGCGGACAAATGGCTCCCACCTCTCTCCCCGGTCAGGTTACTCAGACTTCGCCTTACGGCAGAGACCCCAAGCACTGCGGTTATCCGATTAAGGTTTGCGAAATGCTCTCAGAGCTTGAAGGTCCCGAGTATCTTGAAAGAGTTACCGTTAACAGTGTTAAGCACATCCGCGCTGCAAAGAAAGCAATCAAAAAGGCTTTCCAAAACCAGCTTGACGGCAAGGGCTTCTCTCTTATCGAGGTTGTTTCCTCCTGCCCGACCAACTGGGGTATGACTCCGCAGGCGGCGCTCCAATGGATAGAGGACAAGATGCTTCCTTACTATCCCTTAGGTGTTTACAAGGACAGAAGCGCAAAGGAGGCGGAATAATATGAGCACAAAGAATTTTCTGTTTTCAGGTTTCGGTGGACAGGGTATTTTGTTCGCAGGCAAATTCTTGGCATATAAAGGACTTATTGATTCAAAGCAGGTAAGTTGGCTTCCTTCTTACGGTCCCGAAATGCGCGGCGGTACGGCAAGCTGTTCCGTTATCGTAAGCGATGAGCCAGTAGGCAGTCCCATCGTTTCAAATCCCGATGTTCTTATCGCTATGAACCTCCCCTCTCTTGACCGCTTTGAAAAGGCAGTTAAAAAAGGCGGTATCATCTTTGCGGACTCCACTCTCATTGAGAGAAAGGTCGAGAGAGATGATGTTAGCGTTTACTATATCCCCGCAACACAGCTTGCAAGCGATAACGGTATGCCTACTTTGGCTAATATGATTATCATCGGCAAGATTTTAAAAGTGCTTGAGGATTTCGGTGAGGATAGCGTTAAAGCGGCGCTTAACAAGGTTATTTCCGCAAAGCACGCAGATATGCTCGATGTTAACCTTAAGGCTATGCAAATAGGCGCGGATTACGAAGCATAATTTACGGCTTGGCGAGGATGTAAACCGATTTACATCCTCGGCTTATGCCTTATTAAGGAGAATATAAAATGGATATTAAATTTGTTAAAGCAGATAAATTAAAAGAAAAGCCGGATCCGTCTACTCTCGGCTTCGGCAAATTGTTCACGGACTATATGTTTATTATGGACTGGACTAAAGAAGAGGGCTGGAAAGACGCAAGAATCGTGCCTTTCGATTATATTCCAATTCATCCCGCTTCAACCGTGCTTCACTACGGCTCCGAGATTTTTGAGGGCTTGAAGGCTTACAGAAGAGCTGACGGCAGAGTGCAGATGTTCAGACCTATAGAAAACATCAGAAGAATGAATAACTCGGCAGAGCGCCTTTGCCTGCCCCAAATTCCCGAAGATATGGCACTTGAAATTTACACAAAATTTGTAGATTTGGAGAAAGACTGGACTCCTTCGGCTGAAGGCACTTCGCTTTATCTTCGTCCGTTTATGTTCGGTAACGATGAATCTTTGGGCGTTCACGCTGTTCACAATGCAACATTTATGATTATCGCTTCCCCTGTAGGCAGTTACTACAAGGAAGGCATTAATCCCGTTAAGATTATGATTGAGGATGAAGATGTAAGAGCAGTCAGAGGCGGTACGGGTTACGCTAAGTGCGGCGGCAACTATGCGGCTTCCAACAGAGCGGGCGAAAGAGCAGAACAAAAAGGTTTCTCTCAGGTGCTTTGGCTTGACGGCGTTGAAAGAAAGTACATCGAAGAAGTCGGCGCTATGAATGTTATGTTTAAGATTGGCGATGAAATCGTTACTCCTAAACTCACAGGCTCCATTCTTCCCGGTATCACAAGAAAGTCCTGCATTGAAGTGCTCAAGAAAGAGGGCTACACTGTAAACGAAAGGCTCTTAAGTGTTGATGAGCTTGAAAAGGCTATGGACGACGGCACTCTTGTTGAAGCTTGGGGTTGCGGTACAGCGGCGGTTGTTTCACCTATCGGCGAACTTTGCTACAAGGATAAGAAATTCACCGTTAACGGCGGCAAAATCGGCGAAATCACCCAACACCTTTACGATACTTTAACAGGTATTCAATGGGGCAAGGTTGAAGATACCTTCGGCTGGACTTATATGATTGGATAAGAAAAAGGCGGTGCCTATTTCAATGAAATCTCACTGCATGAGATAAAATCCGCACAGCGTACGGATGGTAGGCGGACGATGTCCGCAGCTGATTAAGCTAAGCGATGTTTTCAGGACGAAAACATCGCTCTTTTTTTGTTGAGTTAAAATCGCAAAAAAGGGTTGAAAATCACAGAAAACTGTGTATAATATTATACATAGGCGAAATTTGTCTAATTTTTCGTTATAAGAAAACCTTTTTCAGCAAAGTTACTGCTTCGGCAGTTTCTTTATATTTTCACTTCATTGACTGGGAACAACCGATCACATTTATGCGGTCGGTTGTTTCCGTTATAATAAAAATATTGAGAAACTGCAAGTTTCTTTAGCCGAGTGGCAACGCCGCAGTTAATATATTAGAGCATAACCGTTTGTGCTTGCTTGACAAAACACGATATATAATGTTAAAATAAATATACAATTTAATGAACAGCGGTGTTTATCATTTTATGATAAAGTAAATCGGAAGTCGGTGAAAGTCCGACACAATCGCCATTACTGTAATCGGCACTGTATAGTGTGGAGCAACGCCATTGTAACGAGAAGGCGCCTTAACCGAAAGTCAGGAGACGAGCCGTTGTTTAATCAGCGATATTCTTTAGGGCAATGATAAAGAATTGAAGTAGGCACTCTGTATTGTTTGTATTTTAAATGAAGCAGAGTTTCCGTGTTATTTCGTTTTTCTCCCTTTGCTCTAAAGAGCGAAGGGATTTTTTATGTTTAAAAAACTCAGTTGTTTTCTATTAATAATAACCATTTTATTTAGTGTGGCATCCTGCGCAAAAAAAGCGGATACTGCACCTTTAAGCGAGCAAAGCACCGCCGTGAGCGTAAGCGAAGAAAGCACAGAAAGTGGCGAAGTAACAACAACCAAGCCCGCGAAAAAAGAAAAAGACAACAAAGAACAGAAAAAAACCACAAAAAAAGGCGAAAAAAAGGGCGAAAAATCCTCAGCAAGCACCACCGCAAAAGGTGATGGCGCAAAAAAAAACGCAAAAAACCTCACCTAAAAAAAGCAG
>CADBNM010000064.1 GCA_902796055.1 Oscillospiraceae bacterium | reverse complement strand
GCTGATTTAAAAGCGATTTGCATTTTTTCACTTGATAAATATAATGTTGAAATTTTAGAAGTGGACTTTGACTCTTCCGACCCGCTTATTCCCGAGCTGCTTATACGCGCAGTTGCTTCGTATTCAGCTAACAGGAGCGGTTATCTTGTGGAGATTAAAAATGAGGTTGGGGAGAGAATTGACAGCACATTAAAAACATTGAGATTTGAAAAAAACAAAAAATCTTACAGCAATAAAGTGCCTAATATTTTGAAAGGCAGCTGCTGCAGAGATAAATAGGAGGATAATAAATGAAAAACTACAAAATCACTGTAAACGGAAAAGCGTATGATGTTACAGTTCAGGAAGCAGGAGAGGCACCCGTACAGGCTGCCGAGGCTAAGAAGCCTGTTGCCGCTGCGTCTGCAGGTGCAGTAAGCGTGAAATCACCTATGCCGGGCACTATTCTTGATATTAAAGTAAATGTCGGTGACAGCGTAAAAAGCGGTCAAGTGCTTTGCATACTTGAGGCTATGAAAATGGAAAACGACATCGTTGCTCCTCAGGACGGTACCGTTGACGCTATTCTTGTATCAAAGAACGATTCCGTTGAAGCAAACGATGATATTATTGCTTTAGTGTAAGCTACATATAGTTTAAGAGGTAGAAAAATGGCTAAAAAAATAGGAATTACAGAAACCGTGCTTCGTGACGCTCATCAGTCGCTTATTGCAACAAGAATGCCGTTAAGCGATATGCTGCCGATGCTTGAAGATTTAGATAAAATAGGTTTTCATTCATTGGAATGCTGGGGCGGTGCAACCTTTGATGCTTGTTTGAGATTTTTAAATGAGGACCCCTGGGAAAGGCTTAGAATAATCAGGGATAAATGCCCGAATACTAAGCTGCAAATGCTTTTTAGAGGTCAAAATATGCTCGGTTACCGTCATTATGCTGATGATGTTGTCGAATACTTTGTTCAACGTTCAGTCGCAAACGGTATTGATATTATGCGTATTTTTGACGCCCTTAATGATATTCGCAATCTTCAGACTGCGATTAACGCTTGCAAAAAAGAGGGCGGACATGCTCAGGTTGCTATATCTTATACTACAGGTCCGGTTTTTGATATTGATTATTATGTTGATTACGCCAAACGCATAAAAGATGCGGGCGCAGACTCAATTTGTATTAAGGATATGGCAGGACTTTTAACTCCCTATGGCACTTATGATTTAGTAAAGGCTATAAAGAGTGAAGTGGATATTCCCATTCAGCTCCATTCGCATTATACTTCCGGTCTTGCGTCTATGGTTATGGCGAAAGGTATTGAAGCTGGTGCAGATGTAATTGACACCGCAATGTCTCCGCTTGCTTTAGGTACAAGCCATCCGGCAACCGAATCAATGGTTGCGGCGCTCAAAGGCACAGAGTATGATACAGGGCTTGACTTGGTTGCGCTTTCTAAAATAAGAGAATATGTTGAAACTCTTAGAACAAAGTATATTGAAAGCGGTCTTTTAAATACTAAAATGCTCGCCGTTGATGCAAAAACTCTGCTTTATCAGGTACCCGGCGGTATGCTTTCAAACCTTGCTTCACAGCTTGCTCAGGCAGGTAAGTCCGATAAGTTTGAGGAAGTTTTAGCGGAAGTTCCCAGAGTGCGTAAGGATGCAGGATATCCTCCTCTTGTAACGCCTTCCAGCCAAATTGTCGGAACTCAAGCCGTATTCAATGTTATTACGGGTGAAAGGTATAAAATGGTAACTAAGGAATTCAAAGACCTTGTTGCCGGTAAATACGGTAAAACTCCTATTGACATTAAGCCTGAGTTTAAAGAAAAAATTTGCGGCGATATGGAAATTATTACCTGCCGTCCTGCAGATTTACTTGAACCTGAGCTTGATAAACTTCGTTCAGAGCTTGACAAAAAGTATATTACGCAAGAGGAAGATGTGCTTTCTTATGCGCAGTTTGGTCAGGTTGCCATCAATTTCTTTGAGCAGAGAGCAAAGAGCGATGCTCAAGAAGAAACCGAGGTACTCGGTGAAAAGAACGAACCCGCAAATCTCAGGGTTACAATTAACGGAAAGGCATTTGATGTAACTATCGAATAAGACTATGATTAGAAGTATGACAGGTTACGGCCGCGCTCAGCAAATAAACGGCGGTCTTGACACAAGTTTTGAATTAAAAAGCGTAAATCACAGATATTTTGATTTTTCTCTTCGCTCACCGAGAGCTTATTCGTTTTTAGATGATAAAATCAAAGCCTTTGTAAAATCAAAGGTTTCAAGAGGCAAAATAGAAGCTTATTTGCATATTGAAGAGCTTGAGAGTGAAGCGGCGGAAGTGAGGATTAACAAGCCTTTGCTTGAAGGCTATCTTAATGCTTTTAAAGAGCTTGAAAGTGATTATGAATTAAGAAACGACGCATCTGTTATGCAGGTCGCAAGGCTTCCTGAAGTGCTTTCGGTAAAGAAAGCGGAGGCTGATGAAGAAGCTGTGTGGGAAAGCGTTAAGCCTGTTATTGAATCTGCTGTTGAAGGCTTTATTAAAATGCGCGAGACCGAGGGCGAAAAATTAAAGGCAGATGTTCTTTCAAGGGCGGATGCTATTATTGAAAATGTTGACTACATTGAAGAACGCTCTCCTCAGACGGTTAAGGAATATACCGAAAAGCTCACCCTCAGAATTAAAGAGATTCTCGAAGATAAAACAGTTGATGAAAGCAGAATTTTAACCGAGGCTGCAATCTTTGCCGATAAGGTTGCTGTCGCGGAAGAAACGGTTAGACTTCGTTCTCACATTTCACAGCTTTCTTCGATGTTGAACAGCGAACAGGCTGTTGGCAGAAAGCTTGATTTTCTTGTTCAGGAAATGAATAGGGAAGCAAATACAATCGGTTCTAAATGTCAGGATGTTAATGTAACAAAGAAAGTTTTGGATATTAAAGCGGAAATTGAGAAAATTAGAGAACAAATTCAAAATATCGAGTAGGTAAAGTATGAAATTATTGGGAATCGGTTTCGGAAATCTTGTTAATTCCGATAGAATAATTGCAGTAGTCGAGCCGGATTCAAATCCTGTTAAAAGGCTTATTTCAACTTCAAAAGAAAAAGCCATGCTTATTGACGCTACACAGGGGAGAAAGACTAAGTCCGTAATCATTATGGATAGTGACCATATTATTTTGTCTTATCTGTCGGCTAAAAATCTTAACGAAAAGTTAAACGGTGAGGAAAGCGTATGAAACAGGGTAAAATAATAGTTATTTCAGGTCCTTCCGGCTGCGGAAAAGGCACTGTAATAGGCGAACTCCTAAAACTCGATAAGAACTTTAAATTATCCGTTTCCATGACTACCCGCGCACCACGCCCTTATGAAAGGGACGGTATTGAGTATTACTTCGTTTCAAAAGAAGAATTTGAAAGAAAAATAAAAGCGGGTGATTTGCTCGAATACACTTGCTATAATTCCAATTATTACGGCACTCCTAAATCCGAACTTGAAAAGGCTCAAGCAGAAGGAACCGACATACTTTTGGATATTGAGGTTGAGGGCGCCGAAAACGCAAGGCGGGCAGGGCTTAATAATCTTATCACTATCTTTTTGATTCCTCCTGACTTCGAAGAGCTTAAAAAGCGTTTGGAACTCAGAGGTACAGAGGATGCAACTACTATTAAAAATCGTCTTATCAGAGCCGAAGAGGAATTAAAGGAAAAAGATAAGTACGATTACATTGTTGTAAATGACTGCTTGGAAGATGCAGTTAAAGATATTTATGAAATAATCAAGAAATGAGGAAAAAATAATGTTAAATCCTAATTTGACTGAATTGCTTGACGGTGAATCTCGATATTCTCTTGTTATTGCGACTGCAAAAAGAGCAAGAGAAATTTCCGAGGAAGCACTTGAAAAGGGCGAAATCATCACTGAAAAACCTGTTTCTATAGCTCTTGATGAGTTTGTAGCAGGCACAAGAAAAATAGATACTGACTGATAATGCCTAAAATTGCGAGTGTGGCTTTAGCTAACACAAATTTCAGCTTTGACAAATTATATGATTATCTGATTCCTTGTGAAGCGGATGAATTGGCTTTTACAGGTTGTAGAGTCACGGTTCCCTTCGGGCGAGGCGACTCTAAAAGGCAGGGCGTTATTCTTCGCATATTTGAAGGTGAGTCGGACGGTAAGAAAGAAATCATTTCTTTTCTTGATAAAAAGAATTATCTTAGTAAGGAAATGCTTGAAATTATCTTCTTTCTAAAAAATCGCTACTTTTGTACTTATTATGACGCATTAAAAACCGTCTTGCCAAAAGGGATTAATTATAAAACCGATTCTGTCTATTTTGCTTTACAGGAAAAGCTCTCTGATATTTCATCGCTAAGTGCAGATGAAAAGAGCGTTTATAATTATCTTTTAAACTCTAAAACTTATAAAAGTGAAAAAAAGATTTTAAAGGATTTTTCTTTGAACATCGAGTCGAAGGTTTTGCCTTCTCTTTTGAAAAAAGGGTTTATTATTAAGGATAATTTCGTTCACAGAAATATGCTTGATCCGATTCAAAAGATGTTGAAAATTTGCGTAGGTGAAGATGAGTTTGAAAAAATATATCCGTCTTTAAGCGCAAAACAAAAGGATGTTGCAAAGCTGTTAAATGAAGTTAAAACCGCTTCGTTAAAGGAAATAATGTATTTTTGCTCGGTTTCAAGGGCTGTTCCCGATGCACTTGTGAAAAAGGGAATTGCAGTGTATTTTGAGCAGGAAATTGTTGAGGAATATGCTTCAAATTCACCTTCTAAAAGAGAAGAAATAGTTTTAAGCGATGCTCAACAAAGTGCTTATGAGCGTATAAAAAATAATTACTTTAATTCCGACAAGGCGCTTTGTTCTTTGCTATTCGGAATAACCGGTTCCGGTAAGACACAGGTCTATTTGAAGCTCATCGACGATGTTTTATCTCTCGGCAGAGAAGTAATCGTTATGGTGCCTGAAATTTCTTTAACACCGCAAACCGTTGCAATATTTAACAAGCGTTACGGCGACGAAGTATGTATTTTTCATTCAAGGCTTTCAGTGGGTCAGAGAATGGAGCAGTGGAAGCGAGTAAAAGCGAAAAAAGCGAAAATAGTTGTTGGTACGCGTTCTGCAATTTTTGCACCCTTTGAGAATCCGGGCTTAATTATTGTAGATGAAGAGCAGGAGCACACTTATAAGTCGGAAATGTCTCCGAGATACAGCGCGATTGATGTTGCAAAATTCAGAGCTTCTTTCAATAATTCTCTTTTGCTTTTGGCAAGTGCCACACCGAGTGTTGAGTCTTTTTCAAAAGCGGAGAATTCAAAGTATCTTTTAGCGGAAATTCCGGAAAGATATGGAGAGGCGGAATTGCCTGAAGTAATTACGGTCGACTTAAGAGACGAAAGAAATGCTATAGGTCAAACCTGTTCCATTTCAAAGCGTTTAAAAGAAGAGCTTGAAAAAAATCAGGCAAACGGTGAGCAATCTATTCTCTTGCTAAATAGACGGGGATACAACACATTTGCTTCGTGCGCCGATTGCGGCGAGGTTGTAACTTGCCCGAATTGCAGTATTTCGATGACTTATCATGCGGCAAATCATCGCCTGATGTGCCACTTTTGCGGATATAGTACCACTTTAAATATTGAGTGTAAGGCTTGTCACGGCAGAAATATAACTTATTCCGGATTTGGAACGCAAAAAATTGAAGAGGAACTAATAAAAGCTGTTCCTGAAGCACGAGTTTTAAGAATGGACACGGACTCGACTCTTTCTAAGTTTTCTCACGAAAATATGCTTTGTGCATTCTCGAAGGGCGAGTATGATATTCTTATCGGAACACAAATGGTTGCAAAGGGCTTTGATTTTGAAAATGTTACTTTAGCAGCTGTAATAAACGCCGACCAAACTCTTTATAACTATGATTACAGATGTTCTGAAAATACCTTTGATTTGATAACACAGGTTGTGGGCAGAGCAGGTAGAGGTTCAAAAAAAGGCAGAGCTGTAATTCAGACAACAACTCCCGACAATCCTATTATAAAGTTTGCTTCGGCACAGGATTACAAGGCTTTTTATAAAACCGAGATTGCAATGAGAAAGCTGATGATTTATCCGCCGTTTTGCGATCTCTGCCTAATAGGATGTATTGCTTCTAAGGAAACTGACGCGGCTTACGCTTCTACAAAAATATTTAATATTATTAAAAACTATAATAAAGGCGACTATAGCGATTTAAAGATAATGATACTCGGCCCTGCACCCGCGAAATTGGTAAAAGCAAACAATAAGTACAGGTACAGGCTTATAATAAAATGTAAAAATTCAAAGCGTTTTAGAGAAATGATTTCTAAAACACTTATTGATATTTCAAAAGATAAAGAAACTAAAGGCACAACGGTTTTTGCAGATATAAATCCCGTTGATATAATGTAAGAGAAATTATGGCATTAAGAAATATTGTAAAAGTCGGAGACGACATACTAAGAAAAAAATCAAGAGAAGTTACTAAATTTGATGCAAGGCTTCATCAGCTGCTTGACGATATGAAGGAGACTCTTTATAAGTCAAACGGCGTAGGCTTGGCGGCTGTTCAGGTAGGCGTTTTGCGCCGCGTAGTTGTAATTGACTGCGGCGACGGTTATTTGGAGTTAATCAATCCCGAAATAACCGATAGCGAGGGGGAACAGGAGGAAGTTGAAGGCTGCCTTTCGGTACCCGGCAGAAACGGCATTACAAAAAGACCGATGAAAGTCACCGTTAAGGCGCAGAATAGAGACGGTAAATGGTGCGTATATCAGGGCGAAGGTTTAAAGGCGCGTTGCTTTTGTCACGAATTAGATCATCTTGACGGTATACTGTTTACGGATAATATGATTAAAGAGGTAGTTATTGAATGCGAAGAATAGTTTTTATGGGAACTCCCGATTTTGCTGTTCCTACATTTAATAAACTAATTGAAAATGAAAATTTTGATGTTGTTTTAGCTGTCTGTCAGCCTGACAAGCCGAAGGGGAGAAGCAAAAAACCTGTCGCTCCGCCGATAAAAGAAGCTGCAATAAGTGCAGGCGTAACGCTTTATCAGCCTGACAGTTTAAGAACTGCAGAAGCTGCTGAATATATAGCTTCTTTTGAACCCGATTTCATTGTTGTTGCGGCATATGGCAAAATATTGCCTAAAACAGTGCTTGATATTCCGAAAAAAGCCTGTGTTAATGTTCACGGATCGCTTTTACCCAAATATAGGGGCGCGGCTCCAATTCAGTGGGCAGTCTTGAACGGCGAAAAAGAGAGTGGAGTTACTACTATGCTCATGGCTGAGGGCTTAGATACAGGCGATATGCTTCTGAAAAAAGCCACACAAATCGGCGAGCATGAAACTGCTGCCGAGTTGTTTGACAGATTGTCTGAAATCGGCGCGGATTTATTAATAGAAACTCTTGATAAATTTGATCGCATCAATCCTGAAAAGCAGGATGATAGCGAAGCGACATACAGCCCCATGATAGACCGTTCGCTTTGCGCTATTGACTGGAATAAAAGTGCGAGTGAAATTGACTGTCAGGTAAGAGGACTTGCTGTTTGGCCTGTGGCATCAACGAAAATCGGTGGCAAAAATCTTAAAATACACGCGGGGCGTGTGTCTAATGCAACTGATAAAGAAGCGGGTACAGTTATTGAGAATTCCAAAAGAATAGTTGTTGCGTGCGCTCAAAATACAGCTTATGAAATTTTATCTCTTCAGTTAGAGGGAAAAAAGCGTATGGATGCCGCACCGTTCCTGCTCGGACATAAAATAGAAATCGGAGAAAGGTTAGGTTAATTATGTATTACGGCGGTTATTATGGCAGATTTGATTATATTCAAATACTCTTGATTGCCATTCCGTTTTTGTTTTGTTTACTTGCTCAGGGGCTTGTTAAATCTCGATACAGCAGGTTTTCTAAAATAGCAAACAGAAGAAATATTACAGGTGCGCAGGCTGCTTTTGAGTTATTGCGTTCTCAGGGTATAACAAATGTAAGAATTGAGCAAACAGCAGGAAATCTTACAGACCATTATGACCCTAAAGCAAATACTATCAGGTTATCCGAGGGCGTTTATAATTCTACTTCAATTGCGGCAGTAGGTATAGCTTGTCACGAGGCAGGTCATGCCTGTCAATATCACTGTAATTATGTTCCTATAAAAATAAGAGCGTTCGTAATACCTATGGCAAATATCGGCTCGTCAATAGGTTTGCCTCTTTGTATTATCGGTATAATATTCACTTCATTTAGCTTTTTGTTTTATGTTGGAATTATTTTATACAGCGCTGTGTTTATTTTTCAGCTCGCAACCTTGCCTGTAGAATTTAACGCTTCCTCAAGAGCGCTTAAAAGCATTAAGCAAATCGGGCTTTTGGGTGAGGATGAATATGGCGGCGCAAAGAAAGTTTTAAGTGCTGCTGCTTTGACATATGTTGCGTCAATGTCTTCCTCGTTGTTAACACTTATCAGATTGCTCCTTATCGGAGGCAGAAAAAAATGACAGCCCGCCAATGCGCTTTTAATCTTTTATTGGATTTTATAAGAAATGATACCTTTTCCAATATTGCGCTTAACAACACATTAAAGAAATTTGAGTTTTCTGCAGCCGACAAATCATTTATTACAGCAATTTTTTACGGTGTTATTGAAAAACAACTTTTAATAGATTACCAACTTACCAAGCATCTCAGACAGCCTTTAAAAAAACTGAAGCCTGAGGTTTTTGTCGCATTAAGAATGGGCGTTTATCAGATTCTTTTTATGGATAAAGTGCCTGACGGCGCCGCTGTAAATGAAAGTGTTAAATTAGTTAAAAACAATAAAAGTGCTTTTGCTTCTTCGCTTGTAAATGCTGTACTTCGCAATATATGTAAGGACGGTTTACTTTTGCCGGATAATAGCGAAAAACGATATTTAAGCGTCAAGCATTCCGTTTCACAGGATATTATTGATTTGTGGATCAATTGCTACGGTGAAGATACAACTCTTAATTTGTTGGAATCGTTAACGCATAAAGCAAAAACAGCTATTAGAGTAAATACGCTTAAGACAAATAAAACCGATTTGCAAAAATGTCTTATTGAGGAAGGAATAATCTGCGAAGATAATCCTTTAACCGATGATTCGCTTATTATCTCACAGTCGGGCGATTTATCTTCCGTTAAAAGCTTTAAAGAGGGCTGTTTTCACATCGAAGATACTGCTGCTCAGCTCGCCGCTCAGGCGCTAAGTGCAAAAGCAGGAGACAGGGTTCTCGATGTTTGCGCCGCACCCGGTGGCAAGGCTTTCACTATTGCCGAGATTATGCGCAGCGGTGAAATAATTGCTTGCGATATTTATGAACAAAGATTAGAGCTGATTAAAAAGAATTCAAAGCGTTTGGGCATTGATTTTATTAAAACCGTGCTGCAGGACGGTAGTAAGTATAACAGCGACTTGGGATTGTTTGAGCGTGTTCTTTGCGATGTTCCGTGTTCGGGTCTGGGCACAATTTCTTCAAAGCCGGAAATCCGTTATAAAACAAAAGAGCAAATAGCTGCATTTCCTGATATCCAGTACGGCATACTTAATAATTCTTTTAAATATCTTAAGTCAGGCGGAACTGTTGTTTATTCAACCTGTACTTTAAATAAAAGCGAGAATGAAGGTGTTATACAGAGGTTTATCTCATCACATAATTGCAAAATTATCAGTCAAAAAACTTATTTTCCTTATATAGATAAAACAGACGGATTTTTCATAGCAGTAATAAAGAAAAATGGATAAAACAAATAAAACAGATATTAAATCTTTAACTAAAGCCGAGCTTTCCGATGAGTTGAAGCAATTTGATTTTCCTTCATTCAGGGTTGACCAAATATATGATTGGCTTCATATTAAATTTGCGGATTCATTCGATGAAATGACAAATGTATCGAAGGATATGCGAAAGCTGTTGGCTGAGTATTTTGAGATTAAGACAGTTAAGATTGCAAAAAAATTAGTATCTGAAATTGATTCAACAAGAAAATATCTTTTTGAATTAAATGACGGTGAATATATAGAAAGTGTTTTGATGAAATATAAATACGGATACAGTATTTGTGTTTCAACTCAAGTCGGCTGTAATATGGGCTGCAAGTTTTGTGCGTCAACGCTAAACGGTTGCGTAAGAAGTCTTGAACCGAGTGAAATTCTCTCTCAGCTTTATGCAGCTTCAAAGGATATTAGCCAAAGGATATCGCATATAGTTTTAATGGGTATGGGAGAGCCGCTTGATAATTTCGATAATGTTCTTAAGTTTATAGAACTTGTAACGAATAAAGACGGTGTAAATCTTTCAGCGAGAAATATAACGCTCTCTACCTGCGGGATTGTTCCTAAAATCAAATTGTTGGCAGATATGAATTTGCCTATCACACTCTCCGTTTCGCTTCACGCTCCCGTCGATGAGCTTAGAAGCAAAACGATGCCCGTTAACAACAAGTGGGGAATTGATGAAGTGTTGGCTGCCTGCAAGGATTATGCGAATAAAACCTCGCGCAGAGTAAGTTTTGAATATGCTATGATTAAAGGAGTTAATGATAGTGCGGAATGTGCCGAACAGCTTGCAGGGCTTCTTAGCGGTATGCTCGCTCATGTCAATTTGATTCCCGTAAATAATGTTGAAGAAAACTCTTTTATCAGGAGCGACGACAGCTCTATAAAAGAATTTGAAAATATACTAAAAAGTAAACATATTGCCGTGACTGTTCGCAGAACTTTAGGTGCGGATATTAATGCATCGTGCGGTCAACTTCGGCGTTCTAATCAAAACAAAAGGAGGTAATGAATTGCAAGTATTAGGCAAAACCGATATTGGTAAAGTCAGAGATAATAATGAAGACAATTTTGCTGCTGAAAAAATGAACGATATCGCTTTCAGTGTTGTATGTGACGGCATGGGCGGTACGGAAGGCGGTGAAATTGCAAGCGAAATTGCTGTTGACACTATTCTTTCTCAGGTAACAAATTCGTATTCAACAAAGATGAAGGATACGGCAGTTGAAAGAATGCTTATCTCTGCTCTTACTGCTGCAAATCATAAGATTTATGAGTACTCCGTTAATAACGGTTTACAGGGAATGGGCACAACGGCTGTGGCAGCGGTATTAAGAAATTCATCTTTGATTATTGCATATGCCGGTGACAGCAGAGCATATCTTGTCTCAGATGCGATTGAACAGATAACTACCGATCATACTTATTTACAAGAACTTTATAAAATGGAAAAAATCACCAAAGAGCAAATGGAAACCGACCCGAGAAAGAACATAATAACAAGGGCTTTGGGTGTTAGCGAAGATATTGATATTGATACAATTCAAAGAAACATTAACGACAAAGACATTGTTTTATTGTGTTCGGACGGTTTAACAAATTGTTTGAGTGATGATTCTATACTCGAAATATGCAAAACCCAACCGTTTGATAAGCTTTCCGAGGTTCTTGTTGATAAAGCTAACGAGAACGGCGGAACAGACAATGTGACTGTCAGTGTTATTTTGAATACGGAGGACTAAGTTATGGATAATTATGTTGGAAAAAGAATAGACAGCAGATATGAAATACAAGAAGTCATCGGTGTTGGCGGAATGGCTGTTGTTTATAAAGCGTATGACACAATTGATGACAGAATAGTTGCTGTTAAAATATTAAAAGAGGAATATCTTGCCAATGAGGAATTCAGGCGCAAGTTTAAAAACGAATCAAAGGCTATCGCTATATTAAATCATCCTAATATTGTAAAGGTCTATGATGTTTCCTTCGGAGAGAGAATTCAGTATATCGTCATGGAATATATTGACGGTATAACTTTAAAAGAATATATCAATACTCAGGGTTCTGTTCAGTGGAAGGAAGCCGTTCACTTTGAAACGCAGATTTTGCAGGCTTTGCAGCATGCGCATGACAAAGGTATTATCCACAGAGATATTAAGCCTCAAAATATTATGCTTTTGCAAAACGGCACAATCAAAGTTACCGATTTTGGCATTGCAAGGTTTGCAAGAAGCGAAACAAAAACTATGACTAACAGCGCGATAGGTTCTGTTCACTATATTAGTCCCGAGCAGGCGAGAGCTGATTATACAGACGAACGCGCCGATTTGTATTCTGCAGGCGTAGTGCTTTATGAGATGATTACGGGTAAAGTGCCCTTCAATGCCGACAGCGCAGTTTCAATTGCAATTATGCAGCTTCAAAAAGAAGCCGAATTGCCCAGTAAAATTAATTCCGTGATTCCTAAAGGACTTGAGCAGATTACTATGCATGCCATGCAAAAGAATCCGCGCGAGAGATATCAAAGCGCTGCGGAAATGTTAATGGATTTAGCGGAGATTTCCGAAAACCCTGCAATTGTTTTCCCATACATTTACAACAGCGGTGAGGCATATGTTCCTACTCAGGATAAGAGTAATGCAGATGATGAGGACAAATTAGTCGAATTCCTCGAAAAAGAAGAGGATGCTGAGGCTGACGAACTCACAAATAAGCATTCCGACGATTATTACAGAGAAAAGTACTATTCCGATAAGTCGGATAAGAATAAAAATTCTGATCCGAACTCTAAAAAGAAAGTGGCAATTATTGCAGGAGTAGTAATAGGAGTTATCGCTTTAATTGCACTTATTTGTGCTTTAATCTTCGGCGGCGAAAAAATAACCGTTCCAAACTTTATTGGAATGAATTACAATGAAGAAATTGAACCGAATGTTAAGGATGATGTGTATAAAAACGGGAATGTCGAGTGTAAAATCAGGCTCGAATACACTGATGATTCCGAAAAATATGCTGATTTTGAAACAGGCGATGTTGTATTCCAGACTCCTGACCCCGGCATGAAAATCAAAACAACTAAAGCCGTTACTTTGACAATTTTGTCTACCGGAAAAGCGATTAAAATTCCTAATGTTATAGGTATGACTAAAGAGGCTGCACAAATTGAACTTAAAGCTAAAGGCTTTAAAAACGTTTCATTTGAAGAAACTCCGTCAAAAGAAACTCAAGGTAATGTTGTAAGCACTTCTCCGGATGTTGGTTCCGAAGTAGATAAGGACACAAAGATTACTGTATATGTTTCAGCCGGCAAAGTCTTTAAAATGCCCAGTGTTGTTGGTATGAGCAGAGATGACGCTCAAAAATTCCTCAGCGGATATGACCTTGATATTAATTTTGAAACGGTTGATTCAACAAGAGCAAAGAATCAGGTAATTGACCAATCAATAAGTAAAGGCACCGAAGTGGAAATGGGCTCGTCAATCACATTGACTATTTCAAGCGGTAATGCGCCTACTACAACTACAACTACTACCACAACCACCACCACAACAACTACCCAACAAGCCGAAAAGAATGTTGTCATCAGCTTTAAGCTTCCTACTGCAAACGGCGCAGGCGTTGAAGGCGGCGATGCTTCGCTTAAGTTTTATGTTGGCAATTCACTTGTTAGCTCCGATACCGTAAGATGCTCCGGCGGTTCATATAACTGCGTTGCAACCGGTCAATCGGGCACTAAAGACTTCTCCGTTGTTGTTGACGGTAGTGAAGTATTTTCAGGTGTTATTAACTTTGATAACGGCACATACTCATAATATGGATAGGATTATTAAAGGAATCGGCGGTTTTTACTATGTGAAAACCGCCGAGGGTATTGTCGAATGTAAAGCGCGGGGAAATTTCAGAAAGAATAGAATTAAGCCCTTTGTTGGTGATTATGTAAAAATCAGCATCAATAACAATGCTGAAAATACCATTGAAGAAATATTGCCTCGCAAAAACTCTTTAATCAGACCTGCGGTTTCAAATATTGACAATCTTTTAATTGTTTCAAGTATGGTGACTCCTTCTCCAAATCTCTATATCATTGACAAACTGAGCGTTGTGTGCCAGAAAAATGAAATAGAGCCGATTATGGTTTTTAATAAAACTGATGTTAAAGACGGTGAAGAATTAGCCGAAATATATAAAAAAGCGGGCTTTATTTCTTTTTGCGTTTCTGCTAAAACCGGTGAAGGCATAGGAAAAATAAAAGAATATTTAAAGGGTAAAACAACTGTTTTAACCGGTAATTCAGGAGCAGGTAAGTCGTCAATATTAAACTGTCTTAATGAAAGTTTAAACTTGGAAACAGGCGAAGTAAGTAAAAAGCTTGGCAGAGGCAGGCATACGACAAGGCAGTGCGAGATTTTTGAAATCTGCGGCGGTGAAGTGGTAGACACTCCGGGCTTTTCTTCGCTTGAAATTGAGCGTATTGATTCGCTGTTGAAAGAGGATTTACAGTTTTATTTCAGGGAATTTGAGCCTTATATTAACAGTTGCCAATTTACTTCTTGCGCACATATTAAAGAAAAGGGCTGCAAGGTGATTGATGCTGTTAACTCCGGCGATATTCCTCCGTCACGCTTTGAAAGCTATAAGGCGCTTTATGATGAGCTTAGGGATATAAAAGAATGGCAATTAAACTAATACGCTAAAGTCACAAAAATCAAAACCGATGCATAGTATGGTTTAGTCATACAAGAAGCATCGGTGATTTTTATGAGGAGAAAGTGCTCAAAATTTATTTATGTCATACCGTCTCTTGCGTTAGGGATGTTTTGCGCTTGGTGTTTGCCGCAAAAGGTGCTTCTTGTTGTGCTGTCTTTTATGTTAATGATATTAGGCATAGTCCTGATATTCAAATAATTAACGGAGGTCCTTATGCAAATTGTAATTTGGAAAAGCCCTAAGGCACTCAGCGGAATTTTAAGACTGATATTCGGTATTAAAAAACAATAGGGAAGCCACCCTTAACGGGTGGTTATTCTCAAATAAAAAAATAGTATTGACAAAATTTATCTTCTGTGCTAATATATTTAGGCTGAATATCGCGGGGTAGAGCAGTTGGTAGCTCGTCGGGCTCATAACCCGGAGGTCGTAGGTTCGAGTCCTACTCCCGCTACCACAAAAAAGAACACTTTCGAGTGTTCTTTTT
>CADBNM010000063.1 GCA_902796055.1 Oscillospiraceae bacterium | reverse complement strand
TTCAACATCTGCTCAGCGTGTAGAAAAAGGTTTTTCTACACGCTGAGGCTGAGAGCGATTGCTCTCAGCCCGTTTTTATCAAATTAAGTTGCCCTGCGGGCTAATTAAGAAATGAAGTCGCTTCGCTAATGAAGAAATTGAGGTGGGTGGCGCTTGCGCCACTATTAAAACAGCGAGTCCACGGGAAGTGAACTCGCCAACCATAACTTGATTTCAAAGAAATCAAATATAACTGTGCGAAGCGCAATATAACTTTTGCGAAGGAAAAATATAACACGCCGACGGCGTATATAATTCAAAAACGCTTGCGTTTTTACAGGTATGCCTTCAGCTTTTCCCTTGTATTTTCCTCGATTTCAATCAGGTGCTCGGTGATGCTTTTCACCTTTTCATCCGCCTGTGAGTATTCATTCAAAAACTGCGTGAGCGATTTTATACCCATGTCGCAGCCGTCTGTCATAAGCTCGGCAATTTTTTGGTCGGCGTTGCCGCTCATAAGCTTGATTTCGGTTTTCATTTTGCTCATAAATTTTGCAATTGCGGGCGGCTGCTCGCTTTCAATGCTGTTACTTGCAAGGATTTCGCCTGTCTGCTTAATGATTTTGTTGTGCTCCGCCTTTGAAACGCCCAGAATTTTTTTCAAATCCTCGGTTTCGGTTTTGTCAAGTATTTCGTCAATGGATTCAACGCCCATTTTAGCGCCCGAATCACATTCCTTTAAAAGCTTTATAGTGTCCTCTCTCATTTTAAGAGCTCCTTTCTTTTTTTATATTGTTTGCGTTATTTTCCGTTTTATCCAATAAATTCATAAATATTTTATATATTTATTCCATTGATATAAGCTTGCACAGTGTGATATTATTATAAAAAAGGAGGGCAAATAATGAAAAAGCTATTGAGTTTGTTTTTAAGTGCCGTTATGCTTATGAGTTTGTTTTCAGGCTTGCAAATTTCCTCGGCAGCGCTTGATTCCGAGGGCGCTTGCGGAGATAATGTTAATTATACCTTTGATTCGGCAGCGGGTAAATTAATCATCAGCGGCACGGGTGATATGTATGACTATACTCCTAATAATAAATCCCCCTTTAATTCCAATACCGAAATAAAATTAATTGTCATCTGTGAGGGTGTAACAGGTATAGGCAATAACGCCTTCAGCAAATGCAAAGGTGTTAAAAGCGTAAAAATTCCCTCCACCGTAACAAAAATCGGTATGGCGGCGTTCAGCAATTGCTCCGCTTTGGAATTTGCCGTAATCCCCAGCGGAACCGAGTCAATCGGCTTAAGCGCATTTTATTATTGCAACAGCTTAAAGGATATATCCGTCCCCGATAGCGTAAAATCTATAGGCAATAACGCATTTACAGGCTGTACAAATTTAAAGCTGATTTGTTATTCGGGCACGGCAGAGGAATGGAATGCTTTGTCCAAGGGAAGCTTTAACGACCCGTTGAATGAGGCTGATGTTGAAGCCGACTGCTTATCGGGTTATTGCTCGGACACAGCTTACTATCATTTTTATTCGTCCGACGCTCGGATTTCAATATGCGGAACAGGAGCTATGGACGATTATCCCGTGGAACACCCCGAATACTATGCGTACACAGACAACATAAAAGAAATATATGTAAATAGCGGCATTACAAGAATAGGTGAAAATGCATTTTGTGATTTGCCGAATTTAACTGCTGTGTATATTGACAGCTCCGTAAAAGAAATCGGCGGCGCTGCTTTCTCATCGTGCAGTTTATTAGAGTGTATTGAAATCCCTGAAGGCACAACAAATATCGAGGGATATGCTTTTAAGCTCTGCACGGCTCTTAAAAGCGTAACAATTCCCGAAAGCTTAAAGGCTCTCGGCACGAAGCCCTTTGACGGCGCAAGCGATACTTTCACCGTAAAATCGAGTTGTAAGCAGGAATTGGTAAATAGTATTATCGAGGGCACCGGGCGCATTTGGGAAAAGAAGCACCAAGCTCCCAAGTCCGCAGCTGTTGAAAATTTAGTTGAAGCCACCTGTACCGAGCAGGGCAGCTATGATGAAGTTGTAAGGTGCTCTTACTGTGATGAAATAATTTCAACCGAGCATTTTACACTCGAACCTACAGGTCACAGTTTATTTAAGAATAAAACCGTCAATCCCACAGCCGTTAAGGCGGGCTATGTTGAATATAAATGCTCCGCTTGTCCGCTGATAAGCAGAACCGTTTCAGCACCTACGGGAAAGGTTAAAAGCGTTAAATGTAAGGCGAGAACAGCGGCAGCTGAAAAGATTATTTGGTCGTCGCTAAATGGCGCGCAGGGCTACCAAATTCAAATTTCCAATGCCGCCGGCAACAAGTGGGAAAAGGTTTATAACGCTAAAACTGCAACAGCCTTTACCTTTACAAAGCTTGCCGCAGGCAGCAACTATAAATTCAGAGTAAGGCTTTATGCAAAGGGTATAGACGGTAAATATTACTACGGCGCTTGGACAAGTATTGCTTCACCCACATTGCCTAAGGGTACGACCATTACAAAATTTACTCCGGCAAAGAAAGCCTTTACGGCTCAGTGGAAAAAAGGCGCTTGCACAGGCTATCAACTGCAGTACGCTGCAAATAAAAAATTCAGCGGCGCAAAGACCGTTACAATCAAAAAGGTCGGCACACTCAAATATACAGTGAGCAAACTTGCCTCAAATAAAAAATATTATGTGAGAGTAAGAACATACAAAGCAATAAGCGGTGCAAATTATTACTCCACATGGTCAGCAATTAAGGCAGTTAAAGTCAAGTAGCAAACAAAAACAGCGATGTTTCCAAACGGGAACATCGCCTGATTTTTAATCAAGTGCGAATGTGTCGCCCTTCATCCAAACGCAGTTTGGATTTCATCTCATGCAGTGAGATTTCATTTTGAAACAGCTCTTTAAAAACTTCCGAAAATGTGGTAAAATATAATATAATATAATATATCATTTTTTGGAGTTGTATTATGAACATTAAATTAAACATTAAAAAGTTAGACGACAGGGCGATTATCCCTTCTTACGGCTCGGAATACGCCGCAGGCGCCGACCTTTATGCCGTGCTTGACGAACCGCTTACTATCGACCCTCACACTACCGCTTTTGTGCATACGGGCATTGCTTTCGAGCTGCCTCTCGGCTATGTAGGGCTCGTTTTCGCCCGCAGCGGTCTTGCTTGCAAGCGTGACCTTGCGCCCGCGAACAAGGTAGGCGTTATTGACTGCGATTATCGCGGCGAAATAATTGTTGCAATTCACAATCATTCCGATTTGGTGCAGACGATTGAACACGGCGAGAGAATAGCACAGCTCGTTATTACTCCCTATGTTACCGCCGAATTCTGCGAGTGCGAGGAGCTTTCGGACACCGTGCGTGGAGCGGGCGGCTTCGGCTCAACAGGAAAAAAATAATGCAAAAAACAGTTTTATGCTTTAATTTAGGCGAAGAAAAATTTTCAGCCGTTTCGGCGGCAGGCGATAAAAATGGCATTGGAGTAAAGCAGGTACCGCAAGCTGATTTTTCTCAAAAGCTCGCTTCGCTTTTGGAACTTTTACCGCGCGAAAACACTCTTTGTCTATCTCCCTTTAAAGAGGAAATGCTAATAATGGCAGGACTTTCAAGGGAGGAAACGGACTTATTTTTGGCAGACCTTCGGCAAGCGGGCGCTTCGGTGGCATTAAAGGCGGTTGTGACACCGTATAACCTCGGCTGGCGCTGTGATGATTTACTTAAAGAACTCAAAAAAGAGCACGCGCAGTTTGGCAAATAAATCGCTATTGACTTTTAATTAAACTATAGTATAATAATATAAAGAAAACGGCTTGGAGGTCATTATGGAAACAAGAGTTGCTGTAATCAGCATTATTGTAGAGGAAGGCTCGGCTACAGATGAGGTTAACGCCGTGCTTCACGAATTTAATTCTATTATTATCGGCAGAATGGGTATTCCGTACAGAGCGAAGGATATCGGAATTATCTCTATCGCGGTGGACGGTACTCAGGACACTATCAATACTCTTGCGGGCAACATCGGCAAGATTGACGGTGTAAGCGCAAAAACCGTTTATTCAAACAAATAAATTAGAAAATCAAAAGCTTTCTGACGCTGAAAAGAAATTTAAAGTGAAAGATTGGATAATGTTAAAATTATAATATTAACTGCGTCCAATCGGGCGCGGTTTTTCATTTTAAATTTGTCAGCGAGTTTAGAACCTGTTAACTAACCGTGCTGCAAAGGAGAAGGAAATGTCGCTTAATTCAACACCCTCCGCAAACAGAATACACATAGGCTTTTTCGGGCGCAGAAACGCAGGTAAATCCTCGCTTGTCAACGCCGTAACGGGGCAGGCGCTTGCGGTGGTTTCCGCCACTAAAGGCACGACTACGGACCCCGTTTACAAGGCGATGGAGCTTCTTCCGTTAGGACCGGTGATGATTATTGACACTCCGGGCTTTGACGACGAGGGAGAACTCGGCGCGCTTAGAGTGGAAAAAACGAATGAGGTTTTGAGAAAAACCGATGTCGCAGTGCTTGTAAGCGACAGCACGGGTAAACTTGGCGAGTGTGAAAAGGAGCTTATTTCACTCTTTAAAAAGCGTGAAATCCCTTTTATTATCGCTTATAACAAGTCCGATTTACAGTTGAGAGACGGCTTGGCGGAAAACGAAATATCCGTCAGCGCCAAAACGGGCGAAAAGATATTTGAACTAAAAGAAAAAATTGCGCATTTTGCAAAAAATGAAGAAGGCGAAAAGCGCATAATCGGCGATTTAATTGATAAAGGCGACACCGTCGTTTTGGTCGTTCCCATTGACTCCGCCGCGCCGAAAGGCAGAATTATTTTGCCGCAGGTGCAGACAATCAGAGATATTCTTGATTCCGACGCCGAGGCGCTCGTTGTAAAGGAAAACGAACTCGAAAACGCGCTAAAAAAGCTTAAAAACAAGCCTAAAATGGTTGTCACCGATTCTCAGGTTTTCTCTTTTGTTGATGAACGCACCCCGCGCGATATTCCCTTGACCTCTTTTTCGATTTTAATGGCGCGCTACAAGGGCTATCTTGAAAGCGCGGTTAAGGGCGCAAGGGCGCTTGCCAATCTTCAAGACGGCGACAAAGTTTTAATCGCCGAGGGTTGCACTCATCACAGGCAGTGTGACGATATAGGCACGGTGAAAATCCCCCGTATGCTAAAGCAGTTTACGGGCAAGGATATTGAAATTGAAACCGTTTCCGGCACTGAGTTTTACGACGATTTATCCGAATACAAAATGGTGATTCACTGCGGCGGCTGTATGTTAACCGAAAAGGAAGTGCGCTACAGAATGACCTGCGCCGAGGAGCAGGGCGTGCCGTTCACGAATTACGGCATATTTATCGCCTTTGTCAGCGGCATTTTGGAAAGAAGTATAGAAATATTTGATTTTTAAAATGACTAATAAAGAATTAATCGAAAAACTGAATAAAGATAAGTCGCTTGAAAAATCACAGTGGGTAAAACTTATTTCATCTTTTAGCGAAAATGATGCGCTTTTTGCGAAAAAACTTGCCCGAAAAATCGCAGATGAAAACTTCGGCAAAAGCGTGTATATAAGAGGAATAGTCGAGTTTTCAAACTACTGCAAAAACGATTGCACTTATTGCGGAATAAGGCGTTCAAATAAAAACTGCGAGCGCTACAGGCTCACGAAAGAGGAAATTCTTGAGTGCTGCGATGAGGGCAGAAAATTAGGCTTTATGACCTTTGTGCTTCAAAGCGGAGAGGACAAAACCTATTCAACCGCAGCCCTTTGCGATATTGTAAAAAGTATCAAGAAAAAGCATCCCGACTGCGCCGTGACTTTGTCGCTCGGCGAAATGGAATATGCCGATTATAAAGCGCTTTTTGAAGCGGGCGCGGACAGATACCTTTTAAGGCACGAAACCGCCTCGAAAGCACACTATGAGAAGCTTCACCCTGAAGAAATGAAGTTTGAAAAAAGAATGGAGTGCCTTGAAAACTTAAAGCAAATCGGCTTTCAAACAGGCTGCGGAATGATGGTAGGCTCGCCTTTTCAAAGAGCCGAGGACTTAGCCGAGGATATGCTCTTTATTTCCCGCTTTAAGCCTCATATGGTCGGAATGGGACCCTTTATTCCGCATAAGGATACACCCTTTGCCGCAGAAAAAGCAGGGAGCGTGGAGCTCACATTGTTTTTAATCAGCCTTTTAAGAATAATGCTGCCGAAAGCGAATATTCCCGCAACCACCGCGCTCGGCACACTGCACCCGCTCGGCAGGGAGTTGGGAGTTCAGGCAGGCGCAAATGTTGTAATGCCAAACCTTTCACCGACGGCGGTCAGAAAAAAATATGCGCTTTATGATAATAAAATCTGCACGGGAGATGAATCCGCACAGTGTATAAACTGCTTACAGAGCAGGCTTAAAAATATAGGTTATGAAATTAAAATATCCAGAGGAGATTATGAAAATGTATAATCCGAAATCTTTAAAAGCAGAAGAATTTATTAATGATGAAGAAGTAAAGGCAACGCTTAAATATGCCGAAGAAAATAAGCATAACAGAGAACTGATCGAGAGTATTCTCGAAAAAGCGAAGCCGAGAAAAACCGAGAGAGGAACGGAGTGCGCGGGGTTAAGCCACAGAGAGGCAAGCGTGCTTTTGGCGTGCGATATTCCCGAAATGACCGAAAAAATGTATGCTCTCGCAAAGCAGATTAAAGAGGCGTTTTACGGTAACAGAATAGTAATGTTTGCGCCGCTTTACCTTTCCAATTACTGCGTGAATCAGTGCGTTTACTGCCCGTACCATTACCAGAACAAAACCATTCCGCGAAAGAAGTTAACCCAAGAAGAAGTAAAAAACGAGGTTATCGCTTTGCAGGATATGGGGCATAAGCGTCTTGCAATCGAATCGGGCGAAGACCCCGTAAACAACCCGATTGAATACATATTGGAGTGCATTAAAACCATTTATTCAATCAAGCACAAAAACGGAGCAATCAGGCGTGTTAATGTAAACATTGCTGCAACAACCGTTGAGAATTATAAAAAGCTGCACGACGCGGGCATAGGCACTTATATTCTTTTCCAAGAGACTTACCACAAGCAAAGCTATGAGAAGCTTCATCCGGCAGGACCCAAGCATAATTACGCATATCATACCGAGGCTATGGACAGAGCTATGGAGGGCGGCATTGACGATGTCGGACTCGGCGTGCTTTTCGGGCTCGAAATGTATAAATATGAATTCGCGGCGCTGCTTATGCACGCCGAGCACCTTGAGGCTGTTCACGGAGTAGGACCGCACACAATCAGCGTTCCGAGGCTCAAGAGAGCGGACGACATTGACCCCGATGAATTTGACAACGGCATTGATGACGACACTTTCGCAAAAATCATCGCTTGTATCAGAATTGCCGTGCCGTATACGGGTATGATTATCTCTACAAGAGAGAGCGAGCAGTGCAGAAATAAGGTGCTTGATTTGGGTATTTCTCAGATTTCGGGCGGCTCGAGAACCTCTGTCGGCGGCTATGCGGGCTACAGTGCGCAAGAAAGACCGCACGATACCGAGCAGTTTGATGTTTCCGACCAACGCTCGCTCGATGAAGTAGTAAAATGGCTTATGGATTTAGGTTATATTCCGTCTTTCTGTACTGCCTGCTATAGAGAGGGCAGAACGGGAGACAGATTTATGAGCCTTTGCAAAACGGGGCAGATACTTAACTGCTGTCACCCGAACGCACTTATGACTCTAAAGGAATTCTTAGAGGACTACGCGTCCCCCGAAACCAAGAAAACGGGCGAAGAGCTTATAACAAGAGAGCTTGAAAAAATCCCTAACCCCAAGGCGAGAAAGATCGCAAAAGAGTATATTCAAAATATTCACCTCGGCAAAAGAGATTTTAGGTTTTAAATACAAAAATGCTCCTGCGCAAAACTGCGTAGGAGCATTTTTTCGGAAAAATCACTTTTTCTTATTTTTCTTTTCTTTTGATTTTTCAAGGTATTTGTAAGTTACTGCTGCGAGCGCTGCGCCTGCGAGCGGTGCCACAATAAATATCCAAACAACCTTAATCGGCTCTGTATTGCCCTGAAGAGCAGCCACAACTGCGGGACCTATGCTTCTTGCGGGGTTAACGGAAGTGCCTGTTAAGCCTATGCCGAAAATGTGAACAAAGGTAAGCGTTAAGCCGATAACAAGACCGCCGAAGGAGCCGTGCTTAAACTTTGAAGAGGTAACGCCTAAGATAGTAAGCACAAATACAAAGGTGAGCACTATTTCGGTAATAATGCCTGCCGCGATAGAACCGTTTACGCCTGCAAGTCCGTTAGTGCCGAGCCCGCCGGTCATATCCTTAACGCCGCCAAGTCCGAAGATAAGCGCCGTGATACCCGAGCCTGCCAGCGCGCCTAAAATCTGCGAAACAACATAGTAGCAAAATTCTTTGCCGCTCATACCGCCGTTAATAAGAACGCCGAGCGAAACTGCGGGGTTTATGTGGCAGCCTGAAATATTGCCGATGCAATAAGCCATTGCCACAATTGAAAGACCGAATGCTAAAGCGGTAAGCAAATATCCGCTGCCGTTTTGCGCATTGCAGCCTACAAGCATAGCTGTACCGCAGCCGAAAGCGGTGAGCACAGCGGTGCCGATAAGCTCTGCCAAGCATTTTTTAAAGAGCTTCATTTTAATTCCTCCTATAGATTAATAATAATAATAATAAACAAATTAATAATTAAGTCCTGCCAAAACGCCTGCGCTTGCAAGAATTGCGGTGATAACAGTGCTTAAAATAATGCAGATAACATAGAAAACTATACTTGCGATAACATAGTTCTTTTTGTTTTTGTTAGTGTTTGAGCTGACAAGCCAAACTATCCAGCAGATAATATTTACTATCGGAATAGCCGATAAAATAAACATTCCGATATATGAGCCTACGCTCAAAACCTCTTTAGTGGGGTCATAGGACTCCACATACGGTTGCTGCTGATAAGGTTGCTGATACTGCGCCCCCACAGGCTGCTGAGGTTGATAGGTCTGCTGAGGTTGTTGGTTGTACTGATTGTTGTAATTATCCATTATTCTTTTTCCTCTTTTTTGTCAGCACTTCTCGCTTCAAGGATGTAATCGTGTACCTTGTCGGCAAGTTCGCCGTAAAGTTTGTATTTCTTTGAAAAGATTAACAGTGATAAAAGCATAAGAATAGGCGGTATTGCAAAGGCGATAATGCCGATAGCGGATTTTGTAGCGGCATTGATTTGCTTTGTCGCAGAGGTAATCTGCGAGTTGTAATTCATTATTCCCAGACCGCCGAAGAGTATAATTGTCTGAATGGTGTAAGCCATTTTCTGCAAAAAGCCCTTCATTGAGAAAGTTATGGACTCGTTTCTTTCGCCGTTCTTGTATTCGCCGTAGTCAACTATATCTGCAAGGAAGATTGTTTGCGAAACAAACATTGAAGCGATACCGGTTGACGCGAAGATATAAGATATATCAAGCAAAATCGGAATTTTGAGTACGGGACCCGTGATATACATCATAACATAACCTATCATAGTCATAACGAGCGAAATCTGGTAAATTCGCTTTTTGTCAAACCATTTGGAAAGTATGGGAATAACGAGCAAACCGAGCACCGAGCCTACTGCACCTATAGTTTGGAACAGCGACTGCGCCGTCGGCTTTTCAAGTACATCTCTAAAGTAATAAACCGCCGTGCCCGAGGTCAGATACCAGCCCGCGTTGGAAAGCATTGCAACAACCATAAATATAATGAGCTGGTCATTGTTTTTAAGTACCTCAAAGATTTTCTTAAATGAAAACTTTTTCTTTTCGCCGTAAACAACATTCTTCTCTTTTGTTGAAATAACGCATATAAGACTAAAGGTGACAAGCGCTATAGCGCAAATGCCAGCCCAGCGTGAATATCCAGTAGCATCGCCATTAGATCGCATATCCTTTGAGAGCAAGGGCAGAATAATAGGCGTTGCGATTGTGATAAGTCCCTGACCGAAGCCCGAGAAGGTTCTCGCAACGGTTGAAACCATATTTCTGTCCTTCGGGTCGGAGGTGAAGGAGGGAATCATTGACCAATAGGGAATGTCCGCCATAGTGTTCGTCATACCCCATAAAATATACATAACGCCTATATATATGTAAAGCTTCATTCCGCTCATTCCGAAGGAGGTGAAAAGTAAGAACAGCACAATAGCATTTGACGCTGCGCCTATTAAAATCCACGGACGGTATTTGCCGAATTTTGTTTTTGTGTTATCAACTATAGTGCCCATAAGCGGGTCGTTGATACCGTCCCAAATTCTTGCGATGGGGGTGAGCAAAAGCAGAAATCCCGCTTTAAGCCCGAGCACGCTTGAAAGGTAGTAGCTAAGGAACGAGTAGAACATACCGTAGGAAATATCAAGTCCTATCGCACCCACGCCGTAGAATATTTTTTCACGCCAGGTTGTTTTGTAATCGGTCATTTTTTATCCCTCAATGGCTTTTTTTATAGCGTCGTAAACCGACTGCTTAGTCGCTTCGCTGACCTTGCCGCTCTTGTTTGCGGCCTTGAGTACCCAAATGCCAAGCTTGGAGTTTGACTGCGCATAAGAAATTATGTCAACAGCCGTCTCGCCGTCCTCGGTAGCCGAAAATGCCAAAGTCATCTTGGTAATTTCGCCGGGGTGAGCCTCGTTTTCGGTGTTAAATACCATGATTTTCTTTTCTTCGTCAAAAGTAACTTTAACATCGTTAAAAGAGCCGTCGCCCAACTTTTCTCTCCACTCGGTGTCGGAAATGTCAATAATAACCGTCTTTTGAGTGCGGTTTGAATTTGTGCCGTCAAAGTCCAAATCTCTGGGTTTGTGGCAAACTTCCCAAACCTTGTCAATGTCATAAGGTACGGTGGTGCTTGCAGTTGTAGTGTAATCCATATTCTATCTCCTTAAATATTAATTTAAAATTTCAATTTTTCTTCCAACTTAGGAAACGCCGCGTCAAAAACAAAGAATTTATCGAGCATTTTTCCGCAAAGCGATATTAATGGCGCGTTAAAAACAGTGCAGGCGATAGTGCCGATTCCTATGCAATCCGTAAATTTAATATCGTCAAAAACAGCGCTTATAATTATTGCGCCAATAAGCGCGACAGTCAGCGAACAAATATCGTAAACCCACTTGGTTTTTGAAGTATCCTTGCCGAATTTTTTTGCAATTTGCGCCACGAACAATTCGTAAACCTGCTGCGGCAGATAGGTTCTGAAAAACAGTGCTATTGAAAACGAGGTCACAAATATTCCCGCCGCAAGCGAGATTATTCTCATATACATTTGCTCAAACGGCGCGCTGCCACCGAGAACCCAAAACCAGCCGTCGAGCACATAGCCGTAAATCACGGCGGTTAAAAATGAGAGCAGAAATTTAGGCCTGATTTTTCCGAGTATTATCCAAAGCGCTATCATCAAAACGCCCTGCAGTATGTATTCGCTTGTGCCGAAGGAATACCACGGCAAAACCTTTTCAACTACCAGATGTATTATGTAGGCGGGCGCTACGACCATCGAAACGCCGAAGCCGCCTTTTGTTACGAGCGCGACGCCAAGACCTATAAGAAGCACGCCTAAAATCCAAGCCGCCTCGCCTAAATGCTTCATCCTTTTCATAAAGTCCTCCAATATAAATATATTTTATACTATTTTGTACGGTTTTTCAACTTGCAAGTACAATTTTTATGTGCTAAAATTATTATATATACTAGTTGGAGGCAGGAAAATGCTTGATAAAGATACAAAGTATTTAAAATTACTCTCGGCGCAGTACCCTAATGCGGACAGTGTATGCAACGAGATAATTTCATTAAAAGCCACTCTCAATCTTCCTAAAGGTACGGAGCATTTTGTTTCGGATATTCACGGTGAGTACTGTGCTTTTAATCATGTAATCAGAAACGCTTCGGGCGTTATTAAGAGCACGATTGAAGATGTTTTCGGTCCTTCTCTTCGCGAGTCCTCCAAGAAAACGCTCGCAACCCTTATTTATTATCCTACCGAAAAGCTTGCTCTGATTAAAAAGAGCGAAAAGGATATTGACGATTGGTACAGAACCACTTTGATAAGGCTTCTTGCCGTTTTTAAGGCAATAACCGCAAAGTATAAGCGCTCGGCGGTAAGAAAGGCTATTCCCGAAGAACTGCTCTATATTTTTGAGGAACTTCTCAACGAGAGCGAAACAGAAATTAAGAAAAAGTATTATGACGAATTAATCGAGAACATTTTAACTCTCGGTCAGGCGGACAGGTTTATCTGCGAGCTTTGCAATCTTATAGACCGCTTTGCCATAGCTCATCTTCATGTAATAGGCGATATTTACGACAGAGGTCCCGACGCCGTCAAGATAATAGATATGCTTATGAAATATCATTCGCTTGATATTCAGTGGGGCAATCACGATATCAGCTGGATAGGCGCGGCGGCAGGCTGTGAGTCGCTTATTTGTAATGTAATAAGAATTCAGGCGCGTTACGGCAACCTTGAAACGCTTGAGGAGGATTACGGAATTAACCTTATCCCGCTTGCGACCTTTGCGATGAATAATTATAAGGACGACGATTGCGAGAGTTTCGTTCCGAAAACAGGCGGCGAAATTGATAACGAACTGCGCCTTGCCGCAAAAATGCATAAGGCAATTTCAATTATGCAATTTAAATATGAGTCTCAACTCATAAAGCGTCATCCTGAATTTAATATGGATAGGAGACTGCTTCTTGACACTATTGATTTGGAAAAGGGCGAGTTTGAACTTGAGGGCAAAAAATATAAATTGAATGATACATATTTCCCGACTGTTGACCCCGACGACCCGACTGCGCTTACCGACGCTGAAATTGAGACAATGGAAAAAATTAAGTTTTCCTTCACTCATAACGAAAAGCTACAGAGGCATGTGCAGTTTCTTCTCAGAAAGGGCGGCATTTATAAGATATTCAACGATAATCTGCTCTATCACGGCATTATTCCTCTTAACGAGGACGGTACGCTCAGAACGGTAAACTACCGCGGCGAGCCGTTAAAGGGTAAGGCATATCTTGATGAAGTTGATAAAACCGTCCGCGAGGCTTACTATGAAAAAGAAAATGCCGACGATAAACTTGATTTGCTCGACCATGTGTGGTTCTTGTGGGAAAACAAGGATTCACCGCTTTTCGGTAAGCAGAAAATGACTACTTTCGAGCGTTATTTTACCGATGACGAGTCAACTTACGAAGAGGGCAGGGACAGTTACTACGAGAGCCGAAACAACGAAAAGGTGTGTCAGGCGATTTTAGAGGACTTCGGCTTAACTTCAAAGTATTCTCATATAGTAAACGGTCATGTTCCCGTTCACGCCAAAACAGGTGAAAGTCCGATTAAATCAGGCGGCAAGCTCTTTGTAATTGACGGCGGCTTTGCGAAAGCGTATCAGGATGTAACGGGTATCGCGGGCTACACGCTGATTTTCAATCCGAGAGGACTGCTCCTCGTTTCGCACGACCCGTTCACGGGCGTTATTGATGCTGTAACAAAAGAAACGGATGTTGCGAGCGAAACGGTCGGCACCTTCTATTCTCAGGATAAAATCCTTATATCCGATACCGATAGAGGTAAGGAACTGAAAATCAAAATAAAAGACCTTGAAGCGCTCCTCTTCGCCTACAGCAAAGGTATCATCAAAGAAACAGAATAAAAAACAAAAACACACGGGCGGCGCTCGTGTGTTTTTAATTGGTCACCTTTAGGTATGGCTAATACCAACAAGGTTCTGACTTGCGGCGAGCAAGTCAGGTTCTTATTTGTTGTAAAGACATTAAATTTATGGTATAATTTGATTTACTAAAAAATATTAAGAGGAGTGTAATTATGACTTATAAAACAACACAGGTGGTATTAAAAGAAAAATTCATCGGTCACGATGCGAAAAATCTTACACAGCTTGACAATGTGCTCAACGCTTGGGCGCAGCAGGGTTGGGTACTTAACACCATGACCACAACCGTTGCAGGCAATACGGGTTTCGGCGGCGGCGACAGAACAGTATTCACTTTGGTATTTATGCACCAGTAAAAGATATTGAAACAAAAAGGCAACGAAGTTATGCTTCGTTGCTCAGACTGTCGAAAAAGTGGCTAAAACCGTGAAGACTGTTATTATTTATGTGATTTAGTAGAGTTATTTAAATCTTTGCGTTAAAAGTTAAATAAAGCAAAGATATTGAATTAAGTTTTTAGCCAAGCAATCTATGATTGCGCCCGCCAAGGTTTCGGGCACCAACTCCAAATCTTTGATTTGGTTAGTTGGTCGAACTCTT
>CADBNM010000062.1 GCA_902796055.1 Oscillospiraceae bacterium | reverse complement strand
TTTTGCCGCTATCTCCTCGATTTACGGCAGTAAAACTTCGTCGAGTAGCGACAAAACTATCTAATAAATTTCAGGTTGAGAAATAAACAAACAGACTCGGTTTCAAATTCATCCTGCGTAGGCAGTAGCCAAGAAAGCGGATACGCACAGATAAGCACCGAAAAACACTTAAGGAGTAGGTTATGGAATTTACAGGACTTGATTTTAAAATCAAAGAGATGGCTTCAAGAATTAAGGAAATGCGTGAAATCACCCGTTTCACACCTGTTGAAATGGCTGAGAAAACCGGCGTGAGCGTTGAGGAATATCTTGATTGTGAAAACGGCAGAGAGGATTTATCCTTTGCGTTTATCTACCGCTGTGCTATCGCTTTCGGCGTGGATGTCACCGATATTATCGAGGGCGTCAGCCCGACTCTTAATTCGCTTGTTATAACCAGAAAAAACGAGGGGCAGAAAATCGAGCAGGCTCACGGTATGACCTACTACAGCCTTGCGCCTACCTTCAGAAACAGAATTTCCGAGCCGCTTTATGTTGACTGCAAATATAGTCCCGAAGCGGAGAAAAAGGATATTGAGCTGACAACCCACGAGGGACAGGAATTTGATATTGTTATTTCGGGTCAGCTTTTAATTCAGGTGGGCTCTCACAAGGAAATTCTCAATCCCGGCGATACAGCGTATTACGATTCGTCCACTCCTCACGGTATGATTGCCGTAGGCGGCAAGGATTGCGAATTTTATGCAATCGTGCTCAATCCGGCAGGCGAGCATTTTGACAACAGGAAGGCTACGCCGACAGACAGCATTAACAAGCTATCCGAGGTTGATACCAAGGACAGAATTTACAAGAAATTCGTTAACACCTGGGAGGACGAAAACGGCACTCCCATCAGAATAGACTTTAAAAACACGGAGCATTTCAACTTTGCGTTTGACTTGGTTGACGCTCTTGCAAAGCGCGACCCCGACAAGCTTGCGATGCTTCATGTTTCGGGCAACAAGACAGAGCGCAGATTTACCTTTAAGGATATGTCGCGCTATTCGAGTCAGTGTGCCAACTATTTCAAATCGCTCGGCATCAAAAAGGGCGATAGGGTTATGCTGATTCTCAAGCGCCATTACCAGTTCTGGTTTGCTATGCTCGGTCTAAACAAGCTCGGTGCCATAGCAATACCCGCTCCAAACCAGTTACAGGAGCACGATTTATCATACAGATTTGAGCACGCGGGCGTTAAAGCGATTGTCTGCACGGCTGACGGCGATGTTGCGCATCAGGTTGACCTTGCGGCAAAGGACTTCCCCGATATGCTCAAACTCATCGTTAACGGCAAAAGAGAAGGCTGGAGAAGCTTTGATGAAGAATATCCGCTCTACAGCACTCATTACCGCAGAATGGCAAACGCTCCGGGCGGAGACGATATTATGCTTATGTTCTTCACCTCCGGCACCTCGGGATACCCGAAAATCGCAACTCATAACTACAAGTACGCTTTAGGGCATTTCCACACTGCTAAGTATTGGCACAATGTTGACCCCGACGGCTTGCATTTTACCATTTCCGACACAGGCTGGGCTAAGGCTATGTGGGGCAAGCTCTACGGGCAATGGCTGTGCGAGGCTGCAACCTTTGTTTATGACTTTGACCGCTTCCACGCAGACGATATTCTGCCGATGTTCGCAAAGTACAATATCACTACCTTCTGCGCACCGCCTACAATGTTAAGGCTTATGGTTAAGCAGGACATTTCAAAATACGATTTATCGTCCGTTAAGCATATGACAACTGCGGGCGAGGCGCTCAACCCCGAAGTTTACCGCCAATTTGAAAAGGCGACGGGGCTTCAGATTATCGAGGGCTTCGGTCAAACGGAGAGCACAATGATTATCGGCAATATGGTCGGCGCTCCGCACAAATTGGGCTCAATGGGCAAGCCTGCGCCGATTTACAATGTTAAAATCGTTGACCACGACGGCAAGGAAGTACCCGTAGGCGAAACGGGTGAAATTGTTGTTGACATCAGCGGCGGTATGCCCTGCGGTCTTTCGGTAGGCTACTACAACGATAAGGAAAAAACGGCTGAAACTTGGTGCGACGGTCTTTATCACACAGGCGACACCGCTTACAGAGACGAGGACAACTTCTACTGGTATGTAGGCAGGGTTGACGATGTTATCAAGTCCTCGGGTTACCGCATAGGTCCGTTTGAAATTGAAAGCGTTATTATGGAGCTGCCCTATGTTCTTGAGTGCGGCGTTTCCGCGGCTCCCGACGAAGTAAGAGGGCAGATAGTCAAGGCGAGCATAGTTCTCGTTAAAGGCACCGAGAAAACGGAAGAGCTTAAAAAGGAAATTCAAAACTATGTTAAGGCTCACACCGCGCCTTATAAATATCCGAGATTGGTTGTATTCAGAGATGAGCTGCCGAAATCGGTAAGCGGCAAAATACAAAGGAACAAGCTTTAATGAATTATAAAAGACTTACGCTTTTATGCGGCCATTACGGCAGCGGCAAAACAAATATCGCCGTAAATATGGCGCTCGATTTAAAAAAGCAATATGATAATGTTGCCGTGGCGGATTTGGATATAGTCAATCCCTATTTCAGAACTAAGGATTCTTTAGAACAGTTTGAAGAGGCGGGAATTGATTTAATCGTTTCCGAATACGCTAACTCGAACCTTGATATTCCGGCTCTCCCGCAGGAAATGTACCGCCTTACCGACGATTTATCGCTCAGGGCGGTTATAGATGTCGGCGGGGACGACAGAGGCGCATTGGCTCTCGGCAGACTCGCACCGAAAATTCGCGAAGAAAACAATTACGATATGCTTTTAGTTGTCAACAAATTCCGCCCGCTTACGCCCGACGCAGCCTCTACAATCGAGGTTATGCAAGAAATTGAAGCGGCAGGCGGCATAAAATTTACCGGAATTGTTAACAATTCAAATTTAGGCGAGGAAACTACGCCTGAGGAAGTACTGGAGTCTGTAGAGTACGCAAACGAAGTTTCTTCGCTTTCGGGTTTGCCCGTGCTCTTGACTACAGCACATAAAAAGTTATATAATAGTTTAGTTGGGCAAATTGATAATCTTTTCCCGATGACATTACAGAAAAAACCTATAAACTAAGTTTTAAGGGGGTAAAATAAATGGCAAAACTCACATTTAAAACCGATAATTGCA
>CADBNM010000061.1 GCA_902796055.1 Oscillospiraceae bacterium | reverse complement strand
GCCTGAAGTTCTTGAATTTTAATGAAGGGAGTTAAAAGTTATGTACGAAAGTAATTATTTTTACGGCACAGGCCGCAGAAAGAGTTCTGTTGCAAGAGTTCGCGTATATGCAGGCTCCGGCAAAATCACTATCAATGACAGAGATATTGACGATTATTTCGGACTTGAAACTCTCAAATTAATCGTTAACCAGCCTTTTGAAGTAACAGGCACAGAAGGTAAATACGACATCGTTTGCCGCGTAAACGGCGGCGGCGTTACAGGACAGGCAGGCGCAATTCGCCACGGTCTTTCCAGAGCATTATTGCAGGCAGACCCCGCTAACAGACCCGCTCTTAAAAAAGCAGGCTTCTTGACAAGAGATCCTCGAATGAAGGAAAGAAAGAAGTACGGTCTCAAAGGCGCAAGAAGAGCACCTCAGTTCTCAAAGAGATAAGCAAATTACAAAAGCATCGCATTTTTGCGGTGCTTTTTGTTTTTTTGGTGCTCTTCTACGGGGACCCCGAAAAGTATTTTCGCAGAAAAACTTTTTGGGGAGAGGAGAAATAATCGTAGCAACACTTAAAGGATTTGCCCCGCAAATTCTTTCTGTTGCGGAGTTTGTTTCGACGAGCCGAAGGCAAACTTCATTAGCGCGAGAGCGCGACTTCATTGAAAAAAACGGAGCGTTACTGCTCCGTTTTTTCTTCCACGCTTTTTTTGTGTGCGGTGAAGGTATAAATTTTTTTGCCGTCGGCGGCATATTCGTTTATCTCCATATAGCACGCATTTTCCTTAACACAGGGATTATGGTCTATATCGAAATAACAAAATTTGCTCATCACGCCGCCGTGAACGGTCGGGTGATATATTTCATCAAAATATTTATCTCTTATCTTCGCTCCGCATATACCGCAGAAATAGGCTTCCTCCGGCATATCCGAGCCGCATTTGAGGCAAATCATAGCATTTCACCGAGCCTGTCGGCAATATAAAGTCCCTGAGCGCCCGCCTGCGAGAGCGAACGGGTTACCGACGCACCGTCGCCGATACAATAAACACTGTCGGCAATTTCAAAATCATTATTCTTAAACTTAGGTCTTGCAGAATAATACTTGCACTCCGCGCCGTAAAGCAGGGTATCTCTGTTAGCGGTACCGGGAGCGATTTTATCGAGTGCATAAATCGTTTCAATAATGTTATCAAGTTGCCTTTTCGGCATACAAAGGCTCAGGTCTCCGGGAGTTGCGTTTAAAGTGGGAATTGTTGTGGACTGGGCAATTCTGTGAGCGTTGGTTCTTCTGCCTTCAACAAGGTCTCCGAAACGCTGAACAATAACGCTGCCGCCCGAAATCATATTTGCAAGTCCTGCAATCTGCTTTGCATATTCAATAGGCTGATTGAAAGGCTCGGTGAAGTTTTGAGTAGAAAGAATAGCAAAATTCGAGTTCTTTGTTTTTAATTCTTCATCCGAATTAGCGTGGCCGTTAACGGTCAAAATGCCGTTTGAATTTTCCATAACTACCTCGCCGCCCGAATTGAAGCAGAACATTCTTGTTTTATCGCCGTAAGTCTTGGTACGGTAAACGATTTTCGGCTCATAAATCTGCTGAGAAATTTCCTCCCAGATGACGCGCGGAAGCTCAACTCTAACGCCGATGTCAACCTGCGAATTTGAAAGCGGAATATCGTTTTTATGGCAAAAGCCCTCAAGCCACGACGAACCGACTCTGCCGACTGCGATAATCAGCCTGTCATAAGAAAAGTCACCGTTTTGGGCAGTTATGGTTTTACCTTCGATGTCTATATCCTCAACCTTGGTGCTCGTGTAAATATCAACGCTTTCTTCAAGCATTTCAACGAGCTTAGTCATAATTCTCAGGTTGCCGTCGGTACCGAAATGCACAACCTCGCCCTGAAGCATATGCAAATCATATTTAATCGCTTCCGCCTTGAGCTTATCGTTGGGCTTATAAACCTTGTGCTTATCGTCAAGCGGCTTTAAAATATCATAAACCTGATACTGATAATCAAGCGCTTTGTCGTGACCTATGTATTCCTGAAGCCAGCCGCCGTATTCGGTGGTGATGTTAAACTTACCGTCCGAAAACGCGCCTGCGCCCGCGATACCGCTCATTATAGCGCACGACGGGCAGTGAATACACTTCTCCGCCTTGCCTTCAACTATCGGACATTTCCTCTTTGCAAGTGCCGAGCCCTGCTCAAAGATTGCAACGGAAATGCTTTTTTGAGAGTCAACGAGCCTTTTTGCCGCCATAAGACCGCCTATGCCGCCGCCTACAATAATTACATCATATTTCTTCATCTTTACCACCTTAATTCTTAAAACTATGGATAGGAGCAGGTATTCTGCCCTCTCTGCTTACAAATTTTTCGCAGGAGCATTTATTTACGGGCATTATCGGAGCCGAGCCGAGCAACCCGCCGAATTCAACCGATTCTCCCACTTTTTTGCCGCAAACGGGGATAATTCTTACCGCCGTTGTTTTCTGATTAACCATACCTATAGCCGCTTCGTCGGCGATGACGCCAGAAATCGTGCTCGCGGGAGTATCGCCCGCAACGGCAATCATATCAAGCCCTACCGAGCAGACGCAGGTCATAGCCTCTAACTTTTCTATACACAAATTGCCCGCGTTGACGGCGTCAATCATACCTTGGTCTTCGCTCACGGGAATAAATGCGCCCGAAAGCCCGCCGACATAGCTCGACGCCATAACGCCGCCCTTTTTAACCTGGTCGTTGAGCATCGCAAGCGCTGCCGTTGTACCCGGTGCGCCCACGCACTCCAAGCCGATTTCCTCTAATATTTCGGCTACGGAATCGCCTACTGCGGGAGTAGGAGCGAGCGACAAATCAATTATTCCGAACGGAACGCCCAGCCGCTTTGAAGCCTCTTGGGCAACGAGCTGACCCACGCGGGTGATTTTGAAAGCTGTCTTTTTGATTGTTTCGCAAAGCACCTCAAAGTTCTGCCCTCTCACCTTTTCTATAGCCGTTTTCACAACGCCCGGTCCGCTTACGCCGACATTGATTATTTCGTCCGCCTCCGTTACGCCGTGAAACGCACCTGCCATAAAGGGATTGTCATCGGGAGCGTTGCAAAGCACAACTAATTTTGCACAGCCTATGCTGTCCTCATCGGCGGTATATTCGGCGGTTTTCTTAATCACCCTGCCCATAAGGCGCACGGCGTCCATATCAATACCGGTTTTAGTTGAACCGACATTTACGGAAGCGCAAATGCGCTTTGTGTTTGCAAGCGCCTCGGGGATTGACAAAATGAGGTTTTTATCCGCCTCGGTCATACCCTTTGAAACGAGCGCCGAGTAGCCGCCTAAGAAGTTTACTCCAACCTCTTCAGCCGCCTTATCGAGCGTTTCTGCTATTTTAACAAAGTCCGCGGGGCTTTTGCAGGCGTTGCCGCCTACGAGCGCAATCGGAGTTACGGAAATGCGCTTATTTACTATCGGCACGCCGAAATCTCTCGCTATTTCCTCGCCCGTTTTTACGAGGTCTTTAGCGCGTTCGGTTATTCTTTTATAGATATTATCGCACAAAACGTCAATATCGGAGTGTACGCAGTTTAAAAGGCTTATGCCCATTGTAATCGTGCGCACATCCAAGTTTTCGTGCTCTATCATTTTATTGGTTTCAATTACTTCGTTTCTGCTAATCATAAATTATCCTTTCGGAAAGAGAGTCACGCTATGCCGCACAGAATTGAGCGGCTTTTTGAATATAATCCGACTGTCGGAAAAATCGAGTTTGGCGGAGCGAATTGTGCTAAGATAAGCAAAAGACAACGCCGATATACTTTGTGTATTTCAAGTTGACTTTTGTGCAGTATTAGTGCAATTCTGACGCCAAGATGACTTGACAGTCCGATTATATTCTGTGCATCTGTTCGAATATTTCGGAGCTTTGGCAGTTAATCTGCACGCCTATGCCTTCACCGAGTGCCTTGAGCTCGTCGCCCACCTCGCCTGCGCTTTTTCGGGTGGAGGAGGCGTCGGCTACCATCATCATATTAAACCAGCCGTCAACTATAGTTTGAGAAATATCGAGAATGTTTATCTCGTTTTCGCTAAGATATGTACAAACCTTAGCAATTATTCCGACTGTATCTTTACCTACAACGGTAATAATCATTTTTTTCATAATTTTACCTCTGAACGCAAAATTGAGGAACGAACCCCAAATAAATATAATACACTATTTTTTAAAGCTTTTCAATGATTTAAGGCAAAAAAATCCCTCTCCGCTTTAAATGCGGAGAGGGGCGTGATTTAAAATCAAATCAGATATTCGAGCGAGATTTTAATTCTGTCTCTTGCCCTTTTTAAGGTTCTTGAAACACTTGAACGCTCAATGCCGAGTGCAGCTGCTGTCTGCTCCATATTCATATTTTCAAAATAATACAGCCTTACGCACTCCTTTTGCCTTTTTGAGAGCCTGTTTTCAATCACCTTGGGCAACGCCTGCTTTACCAAGCTGAGCCTTTCCTCGTTTGAATTAATTTCATCATAAGAAACAGGACAGAATTTGTCCATAAGCTCTAAGGAATGAACTAATTGCATTTTCACCTCAAACGGCAGAGCTTAAAATCAAGATGTTTTTACCTATTTCATTGTAAAGCCTGCCAAGCCGATAAAGAATATATATTCTGCTTTTTAAAGAGTTTAATTTATCATCGCGATAAATTTCAAGCAACGGGCGGAGCCCTGTTATTTGTCTGCGAATACTCTCGGCTTCACCGAGATATTCGAAACCAACTTCTTCCAAAGTCAATGCTGCCTCCTTTCTTCCGCTCGCCGAAGGACGAGTGGAGAAGTCCCGCGGTTTGCAGAAAACCGAACAAATGTTCGATTACAGGTTATATTTTATCACTTTTTTAACAGTTTTCAATCTCTAATGCTTTGTAGGTACTAAAAACAGTTCCGATTATTCTTGGGGCTCATCGCCCGCCACGGAACGCAATGCAATTATAGCGTAAAGCTCGCCGTTTTCATTGAGCGCCGGCACCTCCTGATTGGTTGAGCTCGGCGTGCCCTGCTTAACCGTCACATTTTTGCCGTTAATTAGCACATTCCCCGTAACCAAGCCTTTTACGCCTACCGAAAAATACCATTTTTTTGTGTTGCCGTTTATTGAAATCGGGCAATGATTTGTAGCCATAACAAATACCCCGTGCGGTTCAAAGGGCATTTCAAGCACCTGAGTTGCCGCGCCGTTGCCGACATATGAATATGAAGCATTTTGCATTTTATCAAGCTCGGTAGTATGCAGCGACATATCGTTCATATGCGCATAAAGCGCCTCGTCAATTATTCTGTTATCCTCATTAAAATCGACTCTTTGCGGCACATCGCTGCCGAGCCACTGATTTAATTCAAAATTTTCCGTTTTATTTGTACTTGCCATTTTATCTCCTTTACATTTTAAGTTCCGAAAAGGTCAGACCCAAGCTTTCCGACTCGCTGAAGGAACGGTTTAGAGCGTCGAGTTCATTCCAAGTTCTCTCCTGCGCTATTAAATCAAGCGCCATATGCGCCGGAACATATTTCCTTAAAAGCGCAATAATATTTTTCTGCTTTTGCAAATCAAAAGACGAAAAAGCAGGCACCTGCACCTTTCTCGCGGCCATGTATTCGGTCAGCCTGAAGTCCTCTATCATTCGCTCGAAATGCCACAGACGGCTGTTCCAAAACGGCTCCTTGTGTTCCATAAGCGCAGCTATATAATTCTTTGCGTTTTCGCCCCCGTAATTACAGCCGTAAAGCGAGCGAAAACGCTCTGCACCTGCTCCGGACGCTGTGGAGAAGAACATTTCTTTTATTAATTGCTCCGCGCTGTCTTCAATAAACTGCAGCTGAGCCGCATATGCTTCAAGCTCCGCCATTATCAGGCTGTTTTCGTTTTCAAGGTCATAAATGCCTATCGGTTTATGCTCGTAAATAAGCTTTTCAATGCTGTTCAAACAATCACCTACCTTATTAGATTAAGGGAGATTTCACCCTCTCTGATAAGCGTATCGGCGCTCACAAGCTTATCCTCGCTCGGAGCGTAAAGCACAACATTTTTAACCTCTTCACACTCCATAATAAGCTTATAAATATCCGCTTTGATAAATGCGTCGCCCACGCCGAGCGACTGTATGTACTGCCTTACTATGTTTTCGCACTTTTCAAGCGTTTCACCTGCGGAATAGCCGTTTTTAACAGTGATGTCGCCCACCACATCAAGGCTGTAGTTTTCAGCCGCACACACGGTAGGCACTATGCCCATTTCCCTTTGAGCGTTCAAAAGCGCGCCCACTCGGTTTATCACCGCTTCGCTCGCCACAGGGTCTGCCGTTTCCAATGCAACCTTTACCGTGCCAACGCCGTTATGTACAGGCACAACTCCCGCCGAAACAACCTCGCTGTCACTCAGCGCAAGGGCTTTATAGAAGCTGACGCTGCCGCCGAAAACGGGCTTAGAGTAGGTTTCAAGTATGCGCTTTCTAAGCTCCTCATCCGTTTCGGGCTGAGCCCCCGAAACAAAGGCGTTTTCATTTGTTACAAACAGATTTGCCGCACCGTTTTCTATAACCTTTATGCTGCCGGCGCTGACATTGCCCTCAAGCCCTATTTCAACTGCTTTTGCCGGCACCGTTACGCTTGTTTGCCCTGCAGGGATAGTCGCGGCTGCAGTTGTTTCAAAGCGTTTTGCACTGACTAAAGTATTTGTCGCCGCAACAGTTCCCTGCTCAATATCGGTATCGCTTGCCACGGGCTGCAAGGTGTAAAAAATGAGCTCGCCCTCGGCGTACTTACCCTCTCTGCGCGCAAGCCCCTTTTGGGCGGCGTGATTATCCAAATACTCGCCCGTTGCGCTAAGCGGCGACGACTGCTTCCATATCCAATTAAGCTTATAATTAAGCGAATAAATTTGGGACGCAAGCACCTTCAGCCTTATGCCTATATCCGAGGCGTTATCGGGATAAAAGCCGCTGCGCGACTGAAACGCCTCAGTCATTTCCCGCAATATTTCTTCATAAGCCTTTGCGTTAACTATATCGCTCATATTTTTATTTTCACCAACCTTTTTAAGCTTTCAATAAATAGAGAAATATCAAGCCGATAATCGTTTCCCTCTTTTTTAACTTCAACCTTTTTTACGCTTATTCCTTCGAGGGAAATAAGCGCGTCGCTGACTATTTCCGCGGCGGCGTCATTTAGCTCCTCATCGCTGTAAGAGCCGAGGGTATAGAGCTTTGAGCCAAGCTCTCTGTCGAAGCTGAAGGAGCCTTTCTCGGTTGAAAGAATAAACAGCGCCCTCTGCAGCTTTTCGGGCTCGTCCGTTATCTTTTTAAGCTCGCCGTTTTCATCAATGAAAAGGTCGCCGTTTTTAATTAAAGTATCCATTATGAAATCCTTATCCTTTCCCCGCTGTGAACATCATAGCAATCGCTGATGCTTTCATTTAATTCAAGTATCCTCTCGGCATCTGCGGCATAGTCCTTTTCAATATCCCAAACGCTTTTCTGCTCGCCCACGCTGATAAAGGACATTTCATTTTTTGAGCTGTATTCCTCCTTTACCTCTTGGAAGCGGAAGGAATAGCCTATCATATTTTCTCTTGCGTCCTCGGTCAGGGTAAGCTCTACAAGCTTTGCCTTCAAGGGCTTTATCATAGGCATTCTCAGCCAAGCCGTTTCGCCTGCGGAGAATATTTCCTTTAAGCGCTTATATTTTGAAAAAGCGTTTTCACCCTCAAACTCGCCTTCGCCGCTTACATTAGTTAAGAACACTCCGTCCTCAAGCGTTGACTGTGCTTTTAAAAGATAGGGATTGGGAGAAAAGATAAAATCCGAAAAAATCATATTTCCGCTATACATTCGCCACCTCCGAAATATTTATAGGAATTAAACTCCCATTTTTTGTTTGAGATTATTATCAGCTCTTTAGTGTCCGACGGCGCATATTTTTCCACTGTTTCGGCTAAAGCGCAGCCTGTAAAAACAGTGTGGGCGTTACCGTCCATAACAGAGAGCGTAAACTCGCCCGAGGGCAAGGTGAAATCATCTGTTGCGTCCGGCTCCCGCTTCAAGCTTATTTCATAGCTTCGGCTTACGGGTACAACCTTGCTTGAGGGCTGCTTTTGAATACTGTAAAAGCTTCTGTTTGAGCCCTTTTGACTGATATTTATGCCCGTGAGCGCAGAGACGGGAAAAGAGTTGATAAAAACTCTAAGCGAAGAAAAATGCTCCTTATAATCAAAATTCATTATTCAAGCACCTCCATATTAACCGCAACATAAATTTTCTCGGGATTTTCAGGCTCGGTATAAGAAAACGAAAACACATAATTGCCGTTATCCTCCTCAAGGGCAACCCCCGAAACGCTTTTAATCAGCGCGGCTTCCAAAAACTCAATAAGTATGTTAATGCACTTATCCAAAACCGCATAATAATCCAAGCCTCTGCCTGCGTTTGTTTCAAGAAAGTCCGCCGCCTCAAGTTCAAACAATTCTTTTATATCCGCGCTTTCGGGCGAATAATAAATGCTTACATTTTCCCAGTCTACTCTCGTTGAGTTCATTCGCTCTCCCCCTTAAGAATGCTGTAAGCCTCGCTTTGCACCTCGTTTTTAACAAGTATGTTAAAGCTGGCGGTGGTTCTCATAACATATGCGCCTGTTGTGCGGTTGTAAACCAACTCCTCACAGGAGGTTGAATCGACTTTGTGAAAGGAGGAAAAAATCAGCCTGTCCAAAATCCTTTCATATATTTCATAGCACATCTTGCCGCCGTACTTATTCGGCGCATATATGTCTATGCTCAGCGTAAGCTTAAGTGAAGCGGAATTGATGAAACCGCCTTGCTTTGTTTTTAATATATTGCCGCTGAAAATATTGTTTGAATCAATGCTTTTTATGCCAAGCGCAACGGTATTGTGCTTAAGAGGTACATCCTTGGGAGTCTTCGGATACTGCACCGCAAATCTTAAATCGGGCAAATCCTCGGCGAGCATAATATCGTTTTGAATATCGTTCATCACCTTTTCAAAGCAAAACTCATTCATCTTCAATAACCCTCCTTAAAATCGCCCAAATGTACAGAATCTCGTCATCTAAAAAAACGCACTCTGCTCTCTCCACCGTGCAGCGCATAATTGCCGTGTTTATGCTTACAGGCTCGTTAATTGCGGTCAGCTGAACATCATAAGGTCCGACATACAAATAGTAGTTCTCGCTTACTGTGCCTATGGGGCTTTCAACGGCGTTCAGATACATTTTGTTTTTATACCTTACCGGCTGCACAAACGCCTTGTAATTAACGCTTCTCTCGCCGCTTTCGGTTTCGGCAAAAACCGTTTGACCGTAACGGTTTAAAAGCTTTTTAACTCTTTCGCACTTTCTCATATCACACCGCCTTGAAGGTAAAATCTATTTCGCGTTTGATATCGTCGCGCGCATATTCATAGGCAAGCTTTTTTAATTCGGAAACTTCCGTCCTCTTTGCGTCCAGCTTAACGCTCACATCGCCCGCTTCAAAGGCAATATCGCTCCTTCGTTCCTCCTCGCCTAAAAGGCAGTAATAATAATAAGCCAAAAGCCCGCAGCCGATTATCGCTTTTTCGCTGAACTTTTCCTTAAGTATTCCCGCAAACTCACATTGCGCAATAGCACAGTAAACAAGGTTTTCCTCCCTGCTGCTTTCTTCAAGTGAGCAAATATCCTTGAGCATTGACCAAACATCATCAATATTTATTTCCATCTGCTACCTCCCTGTTTGCAAAATGCCGCCGTCAGGGACGGCGGCAAAGACCGTTTATTGTTTTATCACTCGGTTTCGTCAATAAGCACTTTAACCGACTTTGCAAAAAGTGTGTTAAAGCCGCCTGTTACCGTAATTGCGGCTCTCTCAAGCTGACGGTCGATGAGCTTATCGTATTCCGTAAGCACTTCGCCTGCCTGAACATACTCATAAGCATAGTTGTTGTCAAAGGCGAGGTAGAAGCCGTCGCTCATATTTTCAACAACAACCACCTTTGCACCTAAGGGAGTAATGGCGTCGCCGGTAAGCGGGTACTTGGAGTCCACTGCCGACTTCTTGAATTCCTCGATGGAGTAGAGCTTTTTAGCCATTTTCGGTGAACAGATAATGGTATTGAAGTTGTAATCACCGAAGGAATACTTCAAATCAAGCCAGTCACCAAAGGTGATGCCGTTTTCAATCTCCGTAACATCATAAAGGTCGTTGCTGAGGTCATCAATCACATGATTATATAAATCCTGAAGCTGAGTTTTCGCAATATATGCGCCGATTTGCTTCAAAGCTACGGTGAACACATCAATTCTCTGATATCTGATGGACTCATAGGAAGCTACGAGGAGCTTGCCTCTCTTGTCAAGCTTTACGAGCTTATCGGCAATTTTAAGTTCAACCGTCGGAATAGACGCGCCTTCGTTTACATCGTTAAGCGCCTTTTCTTCATCGGGCAAAACGGGCATAATTGTACGGTAATCAATGCCGTTGATTTTGGTTGAAGTAGCGATAACATCATTTAAAACATTTTTGCTCTTAATGCCCTGCTTAACCGCTCTTGAAATGTATTCGGGGAAAAGCACCGCCGACTCGCTCGTTCTGAAAAACTTTTCAACCCTGTCGGAATTTTCGCCCGAAACCTTGATGTCGAAGCGCTTTAACTGACGCTGAAATGCATCGGAGCCTTCCAGCTCTGTGCCCGCATACTGTTCGGACGGGTCGAGTGCCTCCAAAACCTCGGAAAAAGGCTTTGCCGAATTATACATACTCTTTTCAATTTTAATGCTCTTGTAATTATTCATTTTTACCTCCTAAATGAGAATTCCCGCAATGTGCTTATCCGAATCAACGCTTATTACCTTCACGGGAACAGCGTTTTCGGTTGAAGCGTCGCAAAATTCGATGCTATCGGCTGTTTTTGCAACAACAAACTGCCTGCCGAAGCCGGCGTTTCCCGTATACTGAACCTTAACATAGCCGCCTACCTGAACGGCAATTTTGCTGTTTCTTGAATTGTCCGCCGCAACGCCTGTAAAGCCGTCGCCTTCGCTCGCAGCCACCGCGCGTCCGCTCGAGAGTTTAATGAGCGTACCTGCTGTAAGCTGCTCGCCGTCTGTTTCAAAGGTTGTAACAAGTTCTCCTAAACCGTTATGTGAAATATTCATTTTTACCTCCTAAATGTTGTAATCTCGTCCGTTAAATATACGGCTCGATTTTTCGCTTGAAAGCTGCACGGTGAAAGGCATAAGCTCTTCCGCCTTTTCTTTCAAAGCTTTTTTTATTTCAAGCAATTGAGCTGTGCTTGCCATTTTACCTATTGCCATTGCACTGCTGTCAGCAAGCGAAGGCAATACAACTGCAGCAAGCTTTTTGATTTCCTCGCAAAGCTCCTCTCTGTATGCTGCCGCTTCCTCTCGCTTTTGCTCTAAGGATTTAATATAGTCATAAAGCTCCTTTGCCTGCTCGCCGCTTATGCTGATATCGGCTTCCGCTTCGGCAAAGCTTTTAATAATATCCTGCATTTTTTCTCCTTTGAATTTTTTGTAGTTTTTTGTTACCGCAGCGTTCTTTTGAGCGGGAACGGCAACGAAGCTCCACTCGTAAGCGTCGCTGATTTCATCAAGCACGGCATAGCACTTCTTTCCGCCGTATTCCCTGCCCGGAAGGTGTCCGCACTCTAAAGAGCGTGATTGCTTGCCGCAAATGGAGCAGGTTCTCTTTCGGGCAGAACAGGAAACGCTTACTTCCTTTTTAATTCCCGCTTCAATCTCCTCGATAAACGCCTTGTTTTTTTCGTTTCTCGGCATATACGCCTTCGCTCTGAGCACTTTATAAGGCTTACCTAAGGAATTGGTTTTGCCCTTTATTTCAAGTACCTGTGTCTCATAGGTTCTTGCCACCTGATTTGAGCTTTTCGCCATATGGTCAAGCACAGCCGTTTTGCCGACAAAAAGCTCTGCAAGCGTTTCAAGTGCCTCATCCGAAAAGCATTCGCCGTCACGGTCTATATCGTTATCACAAAGATTTATGCTAAAAGTATAGACCTCCTGTTCACTGAGCTTTTTCCTTGAATAAAGATTAATTTTTTCAAGCTCTTCGGCGCGCACAGCCGAATTTTTATCACTCTTATTCATCCTTTTCACCGCCCTTCAACTGCTCCTCAAGCACTCTTGCCTGCGCAGAATACAGCCTTGCTCTTGCAAGGTCAACTTCATCCTGAAGCGTGATGTCCTCCCAGATAACCTCCGGCTCAATCGCATATCCCTCAGTCGCAAGATACAGCCTTGCCACCTTTTCGATTACGGGTGTGAGCGTTCGCCTGTACGCCTCAAGCTCGCTTGTAAGCACGTCAGCCTGCTGAGCACTCATTCGTTCCGTTGAGCTCCACGAAAGCCCTAACATAAACGGAGGAAGTCCCGTTTTTGCCACAATTTGTTCAAGCAGCTGCCTTACTGGAACCTCGCTCTCAAGCACCTGATTGTCAGCTCCGATAACCTTTATTTCAACATCGCCCACACTGATGAAATCTCTTACCGAGTCATCATCGTTCATAGCGCTCGACCACTGAGAAGCTATTTGAGAGGCGACCTTTTCGGCGTCAATTGCCGACTCCGAATCAGGCTTGTAATTGACGCTGAAGCGCACATTGCCGACTCTTTCCCAGTTAATGCCGATTGTGTTGTAAATCTTCATCAGTATATCGGAAATAAAGGGCATACCCTTAAGCATTGAATTGCCCATAAGCGCGTCTGCGTCCGGATTAAGCGCAGAGTAGAGCAAAAGATACGGATATTTCACTCTTTCGCTGCTTCCCAAGCTGTCCGAAGTGTAAATATCAACATCAAGCGAATTCTTTTTCCTTTTAAGCTCGATGTTTCGCAGGTCGGCGTTATACAGTCCCAGTATCCTGCCGCCGCCCGCCACGATTTCACCGACTGCCGTGCCGTAAGTCAAAAGCTGCTCCAAATAGGTTGATATAAACGCCTCCATGCCGCGCTGCGTTCCGCCTACATTTACCGTATTAAAAAAGCTTTCAAGCTTTGCCTGCGCGCTCTTGTCGGCACATTTTACGCTGAAGCCGCCCGTCAGTCGAGTCAGCTTAAGTATAGCGGCGTCTATAATCGGTACTGCTTCCCTGAGCGCGGAATACAAATTCAAATTCGCGTCGCTCATAGGCGCATATGTTTTAAGCGATGAGAAGGGATGAGCGGACGCTCTCGAGGTCTGAATAGTCTGCGCCGAGGGCAAACGCTCTTCTTTTTTTGAAAATAAAGCCATTTTTCCTCCTTATCTTGTTACTGAAATGGAATAAAAGCCCTGTTCCTTTTCGCCGAGAACGGTGCTCACAAAGTAGCGCATATCGTCCATGGCATGGTCGTTTTCTTTTTTCGGCACATCCTTACCCGCCTTTTCATCCCAACGGTAAAGCGAAAACTCTCTGATAATATCCTCGCACTCGGGGCAGATTAAAATTTTTCCCTGCGCGAGCACATTACTCACTCTGCGAATACCGTTAACCACTTCATTTTTAGCCGGAATTACTCTGTATTCACCGTGGCGGCGTATACATTCGATGAAGCTTAGCGCCGAAGGGTCTACTATAACCGCTTTGATTTTCACTGCATTCGTAAGCCTTTTCAGCTCCGAATAATACTCTTCGTCCGTTTTCTGCTTTTTTGCGAGGCGGGAATTGTGGTAATACTCCTTTATTCTGTACCACCTTTCTCCGCTTTTTCCCCATAATCCCATAGAACAGGGGTTAGCGGTGCCGTAGTCGCAAGAAACATAGTATTCAGTGAAGCTGTCGGGCGCGGGTTTAATGCACTTTTTGCCGAACATCGGGTAAACAAGCCCTTCCGCCGCAACCCATTTGCCCTCCACAAAGCGCTCATAGAAAGCACCCGTATAAAGCGACTTGTACCTCGCCACGATTTCGGGACTGAGCGCAGGATTATCCTCCATTGTAAAGTGCAGGGAAAGGGCGTTTTTCTGTTTGGATTTTTTTATCCACTGCTCATAGAACCAATGGTGCGGATGCTCGGGGTTGCAGTTGAACCAAAACTTCGAGCCCTCCACCGAGCACCTTGCTATCGCCTGTTCGGTGAAGGAACGGGGCATTAATGCCACTTCGTCAAAAAGCACTCCTGCAAGGGTCATTCCCTGAATAAGAGCGGCTGAGGATTCATCCCTGCCGCCGAAGAGATAGAAAAAATTTGTTTTGCCGCCGCGGCTGACTTCCAAAAGGTTTTTTGTGACTTTAAGCTCGCTCTCAAAGCCCAAGGACTCCAAAATCGGCACAAGCGGAGTTATGACATTTCTTTTTAAAGAAGATATCGTTTTTCCGCACATCGCAAAGCTCTCGCCCGAAAAGCGATAAAATGCCCATGCGATAAACGAAACGGACATACAAACCGTTTTGCCCGAGCGGACGGCGCCGTCGCAGATAATTGCGTCCTTGTTTTCGCTGCCGCTGCCATCGCACCACCAGGTAAGCACCTGCATCTGCTTGGGCGAAAAGGGCTTAAAAACCACTGCTTTTCTACTGCCCATACCCGTTCTCCTTTAATTTTCTTGCGCCCTTTTCGAGCGCCTTATAGAACGGCAGAGCGCTATCCTCGGTTTCGGCTTCGCTCAATTGTGAAAGCAGATTGAGCGCCTTGATTCTGTCGGCAAATTCGATTTCAATCGCACCCGTTTTCTGAAACTTGATTTTTGAGACATTGAATAAATCGAGCGATTTAATAAAGTCTTCGTTTACTTCCTCTTTTTCGGCGTAAAGAAGCCTCACCGCATCCGCCGCGGAACCGAAGGCAAGGCGTTTTAGCCCCGCTTTTACAACGGCTCTGTCTTTTTGTTGAGACGATAACAGCGCCGTTATTTTTTCTTTGATTTCCACGCGCTCAAGGAGCTTCAAGCCCGTTTTTTCGCTGTTTCTTTTGTAGCCCGCCCTGTATGCCGCTTCCGATAAGTTCAGACTGCCGGCATAAAGCGCGCAAAACAGTTTTTCTTTCTCGTTCATTTTTTCTCCTTTCCAAAGTGCTTTCATAAACAGCCGCAAAATAAAAAAATGTGTACGAAATTGTACACATTTTTTGAAAATTGTTGATTATTTAATTTGAAATATATAATTCTTTTGTCGAGTGTAAATTGAGAGAAAGAGAGATAAAATTATACTGTTGCTGTTTACCTAAACTATAATTCATACTAAAAATATGCTTTATCTTACATAATTAGTTACACGGCTTTTAGCCGAGCAGTCACGGACTGCGAACGCCAAGGTTTCGGGTACCAACTCCAAATCTTTGATTTGGTTAGTTGGTCGAGTTCTTATCCTCTTTCTCCGCGATTTATACCGTAAGCAAACCTGCATCGAGGACATACTGGCTGCCCGTTACATACTTTGCCTTGTCCGAGCACAAGAACAGTACGCTCTCGGCTACATCCTCGGGCTCTATCCACGGCACGGGAATAAGATTTCCCGCGCTCGCCTCGGCAATTTCCTCGGGAGTTTTGCCCTCCATAGCGGCAATGCCGTCGTTAAGCGGAGTATTAACGCCCGTCGGATGAATTGAAATGCACCTGATGCCCCACGGCGCAAGCTCGAGCGCCCAGGACTTAGTCATACCCGTCATCGCCCACTTTGAAGCGGCGTAGTGCGAGAGCCTTCTCATGCCTCTAAGCCCGCCGACAGACGAATTATTTATAATCACGCCGTTGCTTTCGCCTTTAACATAATTTTTAACCTGACTTTTCATAACGGGGATAACATATTTTGCGGTAAGCCATGCGCCTTTTGCGTTGACATCCATCATAGTATCCCATTCGTCCTCGGTCATTTCATCGGCGAAGGCATAAGCGCAAATACCTGCATTGTTGATTAATATATCAATCCTGCCAAGCTCTTTAACGCCTTTTTCAACCGCCGCCTTGCAGTCCGCCTCTTTTCTCACATCGCCCGCGAAGGTAACGCACCTTCTGCCGAGCGCCTCAATTTCCGCTTTAAGCGAATCAAGCTCGGCGGACGAGCCCTCGTTGTATGCGGGGTAAGACATTTTCTGCGCCAAATCAAAGGCGATAACATCCGCGCCCTCTCTTGCAAACGCAAGCGCAAACGCTCTGCCCTGACCCTTTGCCGCGCCTGTAATATATACTACCTTATTATTAAACTCTCCCATAATTATACTTCCTTCTTTTCATAACCTAATAGTCTTGCGTCAAGCTCCACCGCCAAAGCATGGTTGATAAGATTTGTTGCAATCATCATTCCCGCAAAGGTGGTAAGAAGCACTATTTGCTCATCGGTAAACCTTTTTTGCATACGCTCAAACAAGTCGTTTTTTACTCTTACGGGCTGTTTTACGCACGCTCTGCCGTAATCCGCCAACAGCTGTTCGGTTTCATCGAGCACCAGATTGTCGGGGTCCCTGCCGTTGTCAATTAGTATCCTTCTGAAAAAGGTTGAGCACACAAGGCAATCGTTTTCCGAAGAAATAGCGTGAGCAAAAACATCCGCCGCAAAGGTGCCGACAACCTCCGCAACCTTGTCATAAAGCGGGTACCACTCCATCATCACCTCGAAGCACTCCGGCTCTCTTAAAAGCGTGCGCTTCATATTGGTTATTATGTGTTCTTTTTCGTGTTCGTCCCAAAGCCTTTTTACTTGCTCGGACGCATTTTCATATTCAACAGGTTTAATTCTCATAATATCACCCCAATATAATTGATTATAATACAACTAATATATTTATTCTATTACATTTTCGCTTCAAATTCAATATTTACTTGAAAACAAAAGTTTAGGATAATATAATATAAAAAGAGGTGATTTTATGGCTTTAATAATCATATTGGCGGTAATCGTTTTATTTTTCGCCGTACTCATTATTCGCGCTCTCGCCGTTAAGGATAAAAGCGAAGCGCCCGAGGAGTACAAAAAGCCCGAAATAGACTTGGACAGCGCAGTAAAAAAAGCGCAGGGGGCTATCAGAATTCCTACAGTTTCGATGGCTGATGATTCCTTCGACGACAAGCCGTTTTTCGAGCTTCAGAAATATCTTGAAAAGACCTTCCCCCTCTTTCACGAAAAGGCAGAAAAAAGAGTTGTTAATAAATACGCGCTTATGTATAAAATCGAAGGCACGGACAAATCCTTGAAGCCCGCTTTGTTTTTAGGACATCAGGATGTTGTGCCGCCGCAGGCAGAGGGTTGGAAATTTCCGCCTTTCAGCGCTGAAATTAAGGACGGCTATATTTGGGGCAGAGGCTCTTTCGATATGAAAAGCCAGCTCGTTTCGATTTTTGAAGCGACCGAAATGCACCTGCGCGAGGGCAAAATGCCTAAAAGAGGTATGTACTTCTGCTTCGGCCACGATGAAGAAATATCGGGCAGAGACGGCGCAACCGCTATGGCAAATGTACTGCGTGGCGAAGGCTTGCAGTTCGAATTTATTTTCGATGAGGGTATGACGCCCGTTAACGCCTCGCTCATAGGCATAAAGGGACCTCTTGCGCTCGTGGGTGTTTGCGAAAAGGGCTGGGTAAATGCTAAAATCACCGTTAAAGGCGAAGCGGGACACGCCGCAATGCCGCCGAAAGAGACTACAGCCGTTAAAATCGCAAAGGGCGTTGCAAAGCTCAATAAGCACCAGATGAAAGCGCGCTTTACTTACCCTGTTAATATGCTCATTAAATCCGTTTGCCCTAAAGCAAGCTTCAAATTCAAGCTGCTTATGGCGAACGCCGATATATTTAAGCCTATCATAAAACCGATACTTTTAAAAGCAAGCCCCGAGGTGGCGTCGCTTTTAAGAACGACTATGGCAATTACCGTTTTGCAGGCTTCGGAGGCGGCAAATGTGATGCCCGACGAGAGCTACGCTATAGTAAATTGCCGCGTTAACACGGGCGAAAGCACCGAGGATGTTAAACGCCATATGCAAAAGGTGCTCGGCAAGGGCTACGAGGTTGAGCTTTTAGAGCTTGGAAAGCACGAGCCGACTTCCGTCAGCGACCTTCGCTCCTTCGGTTGGAAAATGATGGAAAAAACCGTTGCCGAAATTTGGGACGGCGGCGTTTGCGCACCCTTCCCCTTCGTTGCGGGAACGGACTCGAAGTTTTACGAGGGACTGAGCGAATGTACCTTTAAATTCAGCCCGCATATTACCGACGCCGAATACAGAGCCGGTATGCACAATGTAAACGAAAAGTTTAAAATCACGGATGTTGAAGAGGATATACAATTCTACTACCGCTTTATGCAAAACGCTTGTATGTAAAATCGGTCTAACAAAGTAACCTCACCCGTTTGTACCCTCGTATTGCGGAGTGGGCAGAAAAAGTTTCCTTTTGGAAACTCGCTTAACCTCACTTATTCACTTTTCACTACTACTTCTTACTTCAAAAAAGCACGGTGAAGGAAATCCTTCACCGT
>CADBNM010000060.1 GCA_902796055.1 Oscillospiraceae bacterium | reverse complement strand
GGTGGTAATCGGCGCATTTGCAACAAAACTCACATTGGAATCCTGCCCCTGAGGCGTATTGTTTAAAGCCACGGCAAACGGCATGCCGGCAATCGTAGAGATAATCATCAGAATGGATAAAGTAACGGATAACAACTTTTTCATGGAAAATCCTCCTTTTTCATTTATTATAAAGAAAGAGTAAAAAAAATCAACCGTTCAGAAACAGACGAATGACTTTTTCTTTGTTTTAATCAACCCAAGTGGTTATGGCATTAGCCGTCACACATTTACTGCCGTGCAATATCTCAGAGTAAGAAGCAACACGGTTTGACCTTCCATTTTCGGTGTTCTTTACCGGTTTTTTAATATAGAAGCACTGTTGCGATAACTTCAACCGTACCATTAGTCCTGTTTGAAATAGAGTGAGTTTGCCCTCCAAGGCAAATCGCACTGTCGCCATCGCGGAGTTCTTTCCACTCGCCGTTGTCAAAGTATGTTGCAGTGCCTTTAATGATGTAAAAAATTTCTTCCTCGTTTTCGTGAGTGTGCTCGCCTATTGAACAGCCCGGCTCAAGCACGATTTTTGCCATAAGTCGGCACTTGCCGTTTATTTCCTCCTTCTCGGCGTAGTTGATAATCTTAACCGTACCGTCTCCGCCCTTCATTTGCTCGTTATAAACTATTCTCAAATCATCTTTTCTTTTAATCATTTTGCCACCTCTGAAAATTGTTATTAATATTGTATTAAATTAATAAAGAAAAATCAAGCTTAGCAGTGACACAATCCGGTCTTGTCTTACTTTACTTGCTAATAAAAATAATTTGCGATATAATAATCTCAATATTAATCAGGAGATTAAAAGATGAAAAAGATTTTCTCTTTTTTTATGGTTTTCGTGTTGCTGATTACTCTGTTTTGCGGGTGTAGCAACTTGAATTCAGCTAAAAAAACACTGTTTATCTATATGTGCGGCTCTAATCTGGAAACAAAACAGGGGCTTGCAAGCAAAAACATTGATGAAATTCTGTCTGCAAACATTGACGGCAATGTAAATATTGTTATTGAAACCGGAGGAACAGGTACTTGGCGGCATCATGGTATTGATGACAGCGCCCTACAGCGCTATGAGGTTAAAGGCGGAAAACTAAAACTGATTGAAACGCTTGATAACGGCAATATGGGTGAAGCCGAAACGCTGTCTGATTTTCTTGCCTGGGGGCAGAAAAACTATCCCTGCAGCCATAGTTCGCTCATTCTCTGGGACCACGGAGCAGGCGCAGCTAAGGGAGTATGTTATGATGAAAACTATTCCTATGATTCTCTCACATTAAAGGAACTGAAGTCTGCGCTTGAAAAAGCGAGGCTTAAAAACAGATTCGATGTGATTGGTTTTGACGCTTGTCTGATGGCATCGGTCGAAACAGCCTATTATATGTACGATTACGCACGATATATGATAGCGTCAGAAGAAATTGAACCGTCGGGAGGTTGGAATTACAAAACCTTATGCGAGGCATTTTCAGAGAGCAACGATTACGTTCAAATCGGCAAGACAGTCTGTGATGCCTATGTGCAAAAGTGCAAAAAGAATGAAAAACTCTACGCTACTTTGGCGCTGTTTGATTTGTCGCAAACCCCTCAGTTAATGAATCAATGCTCCGCCGCTATTGAATACATCGAGCGTTATGCCCGCCAAGCAGACTATTTTTCCGAAGTCAGGGAAGCTATGGAAACCTGTGAAAAATTCGGCGGAGACAATGCGTTTCAAGGCGCAGCTAATATGCTGGACTTTGCGGATTTTGTGGATAAGGTGGCCGGCGAAGAATACAAAGAGCTGATAGACATAAGCGATTTTGTGATTTACTCCGTAAACAGCGGACAGAGAAAGAACGGCGGCGTTTCCTTCTATTATCCTGCAATTTATAACAAGCAGGAGGTTCAGGATTACATAGACCTTGGCGTAAATGAAAATTTCAACAAGTTTTTGATGAGACATTATTCAAACGTTCCTGAAAAAACTATTGAATATCTGGACAAGGGAAGCATTACCGACGACGGAGCGTTTACCGTTACGCTGACGCCTGAAAGCGCCGATTATTTCAGCCATATTGATTTTATTCTGATGAATACGGATGAAAACGGAAAGCGGCATATTCTTTGCACCTATAACGACATACGCAAGGATTGGGAAAACCTCAATTTCGCCAGTAATTTCAGAGGCGTCAGCCTTGCCCTTGACGGTCACAGGCTGTTCTGCTCCGCAGTCAGCAGCAACAGTGAATATATATCCTTTATCGCTCCCGTTAAAGTGAACGGCGAAAAAACGAATCTGCGCTTTGTTTTCATCTGGGACAAAACGAAATTTAACAACGGCTATTTTAAGGTTGTGGGATTATGGAACGGTTATGATGATAACGGCTTGCCGGACAATGACATTATTCCGCTTAAAAGCGCGGATAAGGTGCAGGTTGTTACAGATACGGTTTTGGTAAACTCGGAGCCTGAAGAAAATTATAGCGAAGAGTTTACAATCGGTGAAGAGGGCGCAGTGATTTCGGAACTTCCGCTTGACGGTAAAGAATACAAGTATGTGTTTGCCGTTACGGATATTTTCGGCAACACTTTTACTTCCGATATGGCTACCTTTGAAATGACGGTGAGTTTAAATGATTTGATTAAAAAGCCGTTACCCGACGGAACCTATGCGGCAAAGGTGACAAAAATAGAGCCGTATAAAAATTAGATTATATAGGGGCGGACATTATGGAAAAAACTAAAAGTATTCTGCAACGAGTTGTCGTTGTTGTACTCTTGCTTGCCGGAATCGCAGTGAGCATTATTTCAATTTTTTGGAGAATAGATAATTATATATCTGTTCTTTCGTTCATAGTTGTCGGCATTTATTACTGCCTTGTGTTTTTTTATGGGGTATACGGATATAAAATACCGCATGGAAACCTTGTCAGATACCTGATGCTGATTTTAGCTTCTTACAATATTTTTAATGTTACTGTTTCAATTTACCGCTGGTATAAGTTACCGTGGGTTGTACTTGTTGCAGGAAATCTTGCCGCAATGTTGATAGGTTATATGGCAGGACGGCTCAATAAGTTTAAGAAAAACATCATCATCGCCGCCATTGTCACGGTGCTGTTGTTTGTGGAGAGTTTCTGGTATGTTAAGATTCCCGATGTGGAAATCAGCCTGCTTTTCTATCTTGACCGCAGCCTGCCTATTTTTATGTGGCTTACGATTATGAGCATTTATTTCTTCCGATATAAAGAACATAAGCAAGCAGGAATACCGGATAACACGGAGGAATAATTAAATCCGGAATTGAATAAAGGCATTAATAAACACAAAAAGACAGCCCACCACAAAACTGTGGTGGGCTGTATAATCAGGTTTAGTCGATAAGCTCGATATAAGTTACATCCATACTCTTCGTTTTTGGCAATTTACCATCATACTTATAGATATATGATTTACCGAGATTTGCACTTGTTCTGCTCGTTGCGTTGGTTTTGATTATATCGCCGCTGTATTGCCAATAAGTCCAAGTCTGATACTGACTGTAATTTCCGCTCTTCTTTTGATAGCCGTAAGTGAGCAAGAGTGCGTTGTTCAAATCCAGACCTGCAGACTTGAATTCTTCTTTAAGTGAGCCTGTATGTATTCTTCTTATAAAGTCATTGTACTCGTTTTCCGTCCAGTTTCTGTAACCCGAACCGGTTTTGATTGCTCCGCCAAAACTGTCGTAATTAGAGAGTGATTTTGAATCGTCCAATGTAACCCTTTTACCTAAGACATAACTGTAAGGACGGCAGGTTGAGTAATTCTCATTATAAGACGCAGTGCGGCAATGCATATGCAATACTTTTTCGCTCGTGGTGCCAATATTCAAACTATAGGGGTTTAAGCAATCTTCAGCATTGTCATCAAAATAAATTTCGGTAATTGCTTCGTTTGTTTTGCCTTCTTTAGAGCAGTGAATAAAGTTTCTAACTAAGGGTGGTGGCGGTGTAGTGCTTCCGCAGTTCAGATTTCCGTAATCATTCACAAATTCATCATCACCTATGTAATTACATAGTTTGCAGAAAACCCCATTATAGTTGATTGTGTGAAGTGGGACGAAAATGAGTTTCGGCATATATGGCTGCGTGGAAGCAGCGAGCGTTTTGATGGCCTCGTTTGGTTTGTGTGTAGTTTTGTAGCCAAGTAATACTATATGTCCGCCTGCTCCTTCGTTCAGATTTGTGGGGATTGGAGTAAAGCCTTTATCTGTAAGTAGTTTTTTAACTTCTTCTATATCGTCGGTGTCCTTGCCTGCAACAAGTAAATCACTGATATATGTAGTGTCATCTTCGCCGTTTAAAGCCGCCGTTATTTTCTTGCTGGAGTATCCGAGATTATCTGAAAGACTGTCAATCATATTGACTGCTTCTCTGTAGTCAGTTGTCATATTAGCGAAGTTTTTATTATTGGGGTTCTTGTTCGCATTATATCTTACT
>CADBNM010000059.1 GCA_902796055.1 Oscillospiraceae bacterium | reverse complement strand
CGGGACACCCACACCCGATTGGAAGCGGCGCATCCGGTGGCTGCGCCCCACACAGAAAAGGCGTAGCCTTTTCAATGATGTTTGCACAGTTGGTGCAAGTTGCGGAAAAAGTTTCCAAAAGGAAACTTTTGTATAGTCGATATGTCGCAAAGAATTTGCTAAAAGTTGACTTTTTATTCGTATTGAAGTATTATATATGTTAGGCGCTCACTAATGAGCAGGACACTAAAACTAAAGGAGAGTGCATAATGGCTCTTACAATAGAACAGGAAGCCCAAAAAAGCAAAAAAAGGGCTAAGATAGGAAAAATAATCGCCATAGTCGGCGCGGTGCTGCTTGTCGCTTGGAGTATATTAATGATAGCGCAAAATCCGAACAAGGACGAAACCCGACTTTTGGACACGCTTATTGAAGCGACTAAGGAAAGCGACCAACCCGATGCGCTTAAGCTTATAAGATGCACAGACTTTATAAAGTACACAAACTCCGAGGGCAAAAAACGCTCATATGTAATTGCCGAATTGGAGCAGGCAGGCGTTAAGAATACCTATGTGCTTATAACAAAAGGTAAAAAGGTTAAGGGCAAAATGTATACTCCTGAAACCATTTCCGAGATGGACTATGCTGATAAAGACAAAATAGTTTTTGAAATAGACGAGGAAACTCACGACGCTGACATTCAAAAAGTAAACCGCTTGTTTATTCGTTACTTAAAGTTTAAAGACAGAATATAATGAGGCTGCGGAAAAATTTTGTAAATTAAAGAAAGTATAAGCAAAAAAATATCCTGATTTGCGGCGAGCAAGCCAGGTTATTTTTTTATCGGGCTTTTTACTTGCGCTCTCATTTTGCGCATAATTGCGTGTAAAAATATAAAATATTGAAATTTTTGTAAAAAGGTGATATAGTATATTATATTATAAAATTATAATGGGGAATTATAATAAAATATTTAAACGGAGGAAGGATTATGAAATTATCTGTTGCACTTGCTGCTTATAACGGCGAAAGCTTTATACTTGAGCAGTTAGCGTCAATACTTTCGCAGCTTGGCGAAAATGATGAAGTAGTCATCTCCGTTGACCCTTGCAAGGATAATACGCTGAATGTTGTAAATGCTCTCGCAGAGCTTGACGGCAGAGTTAAGGTTATTGAGGGCGAAGGCAAGGGACTTATTAAAAATTTTGAAAATGCCGTAACTCACTGCACGGGGGATATCATTTTTCTTTCCGACCAGGATGACAAGTGGGCTGACAATAAAGTCGAAACCGTTTTAAAGCATTTTTTTGAAGACGAAGCCGACTTAGTGCTGCACAATTGTTCTTTGGTGGATACCTTTTTAAATCCCACCAAAGGCGGTGAGTCGTTTTTTGCGCTTAACGGCTCAAAAAAAGGTTATTGGAAAAATATAATTAAGAATTCATATATGGGCTGCTGTATGGCTTTCAGAAAGGAGCTTGTGAGGGAATTTATTCCGTTCCCTGAAGGCATACCTATGCACGATCAGTGGATAGGGCTTATTGCCGAAAGGTGCGGTGCGGTTATTGTATTTGAAGAAAAACCGTTGCTTTACTACCGCCGTCACGGTGGCAATGTTTCCGCAACAAGCCATTCGTCAATTCTGCAAATGATTAAGTGGAGAATGAAAGTTTTAAGCAGCCTCAGAGAGGTAAAGTGATTTGAAAGCAAGCGGATGTATAGTAACATACAATGTTATTTCTTCTCCTTCCAAAAAAAAGATATTTTTAAAGGAAGTTGAAGACCTTATGAGATTTACCGAGCCTGATTTCAAGCTCTATATTGTTGATAACGCGTCTCCTGACGGTACAGGCGAGTATCTCAAAAAGGAGTATGCGTCAAAAGAGCATATAGAAGTTATTGCAAATAAAGAAAATATCGGCTTCGGCAAGGCGCATAATCAGATTATGGACGAGCTTGAAAGCGATTATCATTTTATAATCAATCCCGATATTCTGATTAAAGACGATGTTATTGGAAAGATGTGCGCCTTTATGGAGGAAAACGCCGGGTGCGGTATGGCAAGCCCCGATATCCGTTTCCCGAACGGTAACAGGCAGGTGCTCGCAAAGAAAAACCCGAAGCTCAAGTATCTTGTCGCTTCAAGGCTTTCCTCGGATAGGGAAAACAACAATCTGCTCAGGGAATACGCTATGCTCGACAGTGATTTGTCCGTGCCGCAGCGCATTGAAAACGCTTCGGGCTGCTTTATCGGAATAAGAACCGATTTGTTCAAAAAATTAGGCGGCTTTGACGATAGATTTTTTATGTACTTTGAGGATTACGACTTGGCTCGCAGAGTCAATAAGCTGTCTGAAATATGGTACTGTCCGCAGGCTGTGGTTTTCCACGAATGGGGCAGAGACTCAAAGCGCAGCACAAAATTAATGATGATACATATACAATCAACCTTAAAATATTTCATGAAATGGGGACTGTAAAATATGGCAAATACGGATAAAGTTTCTTTCACTGAAAAAAGTAAAGGTTCTATAAAAGGACTTAAAAAATACAGAAACCTTTTAAATGAGCTTGTAAGAAAAAACATAAAGCTGCAATACAGGGGCTCGGTTTTAGGCCTGTTTTGGACTTGCCTGCAGCCGCTTTTAACAATGATAGTTTTATCCTTCGTTTTTTCAATGATATTCGGTAAAAAGAATGTTGCAAACTATCCTGTTTATCTTTTAACAGGTAGGCTTTTGTTCGATTTTTACAGCGGCTCAACCAAAAAGGCTATGCGTTCAATCAGAGGCAACGCTTCGATAATAAAAAAGGTTTATGTGCCGAAATATGCTTATGTTTTTTCGAACATTGTTTCAACCTTTATTACCTTTGCAATCAGTTTGATTGACCTTATAGTGGTTATTGCTTTTTACAACATTTTTATTCCGAGCAAAGCGATTTATATTACTCCTTGCGTGATAATGGCGATAATTCCGATTTTCGTGCTTGCCGTGCTTGCAACGGGCGTCGGCTTCATTCTTGCCACACTGCAGGTGTTCTTCAGAGATGTTGAGTATCTTTACGATGTATTCTGCCTGCTGCTGTTCTATATGACTCCTATCGTTTACACGGTTGATAAATTGCAGCTCGGCGCAGCGGCAGTTGTGCTTAAAGCCAATCCGCTTTACGGTATAATCGGCGCTTTCAGAGCGTGCGTAACAGGTCAAACGGGACTTAAAGGGCAAAAGGGTTTTGAGATAGCTTACGGTCCGGGACATCTTACTCATGCGTTCCACCTCGCTGTTAATACCATGACTTCAGGGGCATTCCTTTATGCCGTTGGCTTTGCAGTAATAATGCTTGTAATCGGCATAATTGTATTCAGAAAGAATCAGGACAAATTTATCCTTCACATCTAAAGCATAACTGAATTAAGAGGTTAACTAATGGAAAACAACAATATAGTACCTGTAAATAATGAAGCAGAAGACCAGTTTATAATTAAAGATGAAATCGCCGTTAAGGTTGATAATGTAAGCATACTCTTCAACCTCAATAAGGAGGGCGTTGATTCTTTTAAAGAGTATATGATTAAGCTCCTTAAAAGGCAGCTGCACTATGATGAGTTTTGGGCGCTTACGGATGTTTCTTTTGAGCTTAAAAAAGGAGAGAGACTCGGCATTATGGGACTCAACGGCGCCGGCAAATCAACTCTTTTAAAGACTATTGCGGGCGTGCTTAAACCCTCAAAAGGTTCGGTAACGGTTAAGGGCGTTATAGCGCCTTTGCTCGAGCTCGGCGCGGGGTTTGACGGTCAGTATACCGGCAAGGAAAACATTTTCCTTTACGGCTCGGTTATGGGCTACAGCAGGGAATTTATCGCTTCAAAGTATGATGAGATTGTGGCGTTTTCCGAGCTTAAAAAGTTTATTGATGTGCCGCTTAAAAACTATTCCTCAGGTATGAAAGCGCGCCTCGGCTTTGCGATTGCAACCGCAGTTGAGCCTGAAGTGCTTATTCTTGACGAAGTCCTTTCCGTAGGTGATGCCAAGTTTAGAGCAAAGAGCGAAAAGAAAGTGCGCTCGATGTTTGATAAAGGCGTAACGGTGCTTTTCGTTTCTCACTCCGTTCAGCAGGTCAAATCCATCTGCAACAAGGCGATTTTGCTTGAACACGGTAAGATTATAGCTTCAGGCGAGGTTGAGGAAATCTGCGCCATTTATGAAGAGAGAACCGATAAGAAGCTCGAAACTCAAATGAACGACCTTATCAAGGAAATTGATAAATCACAGAAAAAAATTAAAAAGATTAAAGAAAAGCAAGCCGAAACAGGCGAGGAGATTTCTGCAGAGGTTATCACTAAAACCGAGCAAAAGCTCGAGCAGCTGCATGGCTCCGTTAAGGAAATGGAAAAGGAATAATTATGGTTTTTGCGCTTGTGCTTGCAGGCGGCAGCGGCTCAAGAATGGGCGCCGATATGCCTAAGCAGTTTATCGACCTGCTCTCGAAGCCCGTTATTTATTACAGCCTCAACACTTTTGAAAAAAGCGAATATATTGATAAAACCGTTCTCGTTGTGCCGAAGGAATATATATCGCTCGGCGAGGAGATAAGCCGTAAATATTTTTCCTCGCGCGTTTTTGTAACCACGGGCGGGAGCGACAGAAACGAATCGCTTATGAACGCCGTCGCTTTTATCGAAAAAAACTTCGGTGCGGATGATGAAACGGTAGTCGTGACTCACGACGGCGCAAGACCCTTTGTGAGCGAGAGAATGATAAAAGAAAATGTTGAAGCGATGAGAGAATTTAACGCTTGCGACACTTGTATCGAAAGCACGGATACCGTTATCGAGGCTAAGGACTCAGTTGCAACATCAATGCCCGAAAGAAAGTTTGTTTTCCGTTGCCAAACTCCGCAGACCTTTAAAGCATTAAAGCTCAAAGAGCACTATAATTCGCTTAGCGAAGAAGAAAAAGCGACGCTTACCGACGCAGGCAAAATTTTCTTTTTAAAGGGAGAAAAGGTAAAAATCGTTAAGGGCGACCAAAACAATATTAAAATAACTTATCCCGAAGATTTAATGCTCGCAAGGAGCATATTGGAACAAGAATGAAAAGTATATTATATTTAATTTTTTGCTTGAATTTTTATATTTGCCGCCTTTTTAAAGTTAGAGAAAAAAAGGTTTACTTAATGTGTATTCACAATGAAGGCGAAAACGGCGCGCTCTCGATGCTCGAGGGCGAGCTTTGCGATTACGGCGAATATGAAATAAAATGGTTCAGGCGCGAAAAAAAGTTTTCGTCCTTAAAAGGCAAAATCGCCTTTTATTTCAGCGTACCTTACCATATGGCGACTGCAAATTACATATTTTTAAACGATAATTTTATGCCCATGGCTAATATGAGCTTTTCGCCCGAAGCAAAGGTAATTCAGCTTTGGCACGGCGAGGGTGCCATGAAGCGTGCGTGCCTTGCGATGAAACTGCCGCCCTCCGAAGAAAAGAGGCTTAAAAAGTGCAACTCGAAGCTTGATGCGCTCGTTGTGTCCTCAAAGGGCGTTATTGATGTTTATGCAGAAACCTTTGGCTTGGAAAAATCAAAGATTTATGCCTTGGGCGCTCCGAGAGCCGATTATTTTTTCAAAAACAGTAAGGACGAAGCAAGGGCGCGCTTAGTGGAGCAGTACCCCGAATTAGAGGGCAAAAAAATAGTGCTTTACGCGCCGACTTTCAGGGACGATGAGCAGAAAAACAAGGCACTTATGAGCCGTTTTCCGTTTGAAGAATTTGCAAAGTTACAGGACTATGCGCTCCTTGTAAGGCTGCACCCGCAGGTCGGGGGCTATTTAAAAGACGGCGAAGGATTTATAAATGTGAGCGACTATAAAAGCGTGAGTGAACTTGCGCTTGCGGCTGATATATTAATTTCCGATTATTCGTCGGTGATAATGGACTTTACCGTGCAGTCAAAACCCGTTGTTTATTTCGCTTTCGATTTGGAGGATTTCCAAAATTCCGAAAGAGGTTTTTATTTCGATTATGAAACCTATGTCGGCGGTGCGGTCGCAAAAACAGGCGAAGAATTAATAGAAATATTTAAGTCGGGCGACTTTAAAGAAGAAAAAATCGCAAAATTCCGCGACTTTAATTTTGACTACCTCGACAAATACTCCTCAAGGCGAGTGATAGAGAAATTAGTTAATTAAAAGGCATTACCCAAACCCGATTAAAATAAATTTTATAGGAGGACAAAGAAGTGAAAAGAGTTTTAAGTTTAGTTTTAGCTGCAGTAATGGTGCTAAGCATATTTGCAGGTCTGCAAATATCGTCCTCAGCATATTTTCCTGAATACGGAAACATTAGCGCTCCGGGCGGAAATGTTCAATATGTGTTTGATATTTCAACAGGTGTGCTTCGAATATCCGGATATGGTGAAATGGAAGACTTTTTGGTGGATGCCGGAGATGAATATGAATTTGCAGATAGACTTTCTCCGTTCTACTGGGAGGAATCAATTGAAAAAGTTATAATTGAACAAGGCGTGACAAGTATTGGCAGAGGCGCATTTGTTAAATGTAAAAATTTAAAAATAGTTACAATCGCTTCAACCGTAAAGAATTTTCAACCGTTTGCTTTTTATCAATGCGAAAAGCTAACAAGCCTTTCATTACCCGAAAACCTTAGTACAATTGGAGTAGCCGCTTTTGGAGCAAGCGGGTTGACCTCTATCTCTTTGCCTAAAAACATAACAAAAATTCCTGAAAGAACGTTCGCTTGGTGTTCAAATTTAACAAGCGTTGAAATTCTCGGTAATGTAACAGAAATTGGCGTTTGGGCATTCTTTAGATGTTACAGTCTTACAAGCATAACACTTCCAAAGAACATGGATTTGATTGACAGTGGAGCATTTAAAGAATGTACTTCTTTGCAAAGTATTGATATGCCCGAGCGTTTAACAAAGTTGGGTTCAAACGTATTTGAGGATTGTTCAAGCTTAAAGAGTCTTTTAATTCCGGAAGGAATTAGTTATATTAGTATTTATTTAATTAACAACTGCTCGAGTTTGGAAAAACTGTATTTACCGCAAGGCATTAGTCCTATTTTTGCTGACCCGGAAGTGCTTTCTTCATCTTTACCATCGCTTGATGGGATATATATTAAGGATGTAAATTCTTGGGCAAGTAGTTGCACTTACAGTTACGGTGAAGGGGAAATTAACATTTTAGAATATGCTCATAATTTATATGTTAATAACGAGCCTTTGAGAGAACTTACACTTACTAATAATAACAGGTGGCGTGCCTTTGCAGGTTGCCACACCCTTGAAGACGTAACAATCACCGGAGATGTGCGCGATGAAGTATTTAAAGATTGCGTTAATCTTAAAACAGTAACAATTTCATCAAAATACTTTTCCATAGGCAAAGGTGCTTTTGAAAATTGTACAGGCATTACCGATGTTTATTTCTGCGGCAGCGAAACCAGATGGAACAATTTGATTGCTGAAGGAGATATAAAAGAAAATAACCAGTGCCTTACTAACGCAACCATCCATTTTGCCGAGAATCCTGTTGATGATCATTCCGAACATGATGTGGTTTACATGATTTTAACGCCGGAGTGGATAGAATGTATAGATGGTTATGCAATGATGTGGTGTATGACATGTGAGAAAGCAATATCAGAACCATTCATTACAAATCATGCAAGTCAGCCGCACAATTTTGTTTCAACCGAGCGGTATTGCTTAAACGGATGTGGCACGGAAAATCCGGACTATTCTGAAAATCCTCACACTCATTCTTATTCTTTCTCGATTACAACTCAACCTACTTGCACACAAGAAGGTTTAAAAACCTTTACTTGCGAATGCGGTGATACATATACACAGCCGATTCCCGCACTCGGTCATGATTTGACTTTCCATAATGCAAAAGACGAAACCTGTACCAAAAATGGAAACAAATCCTATTATGAGTGCTTACTCTGCCATAATTACTTTAACGATGATGAAGGTAAAACCCTTATTGTCGATAAAACAGAAGTAGATATCCCTGCACTTGGTCACGATTACAAATCGGTTGTAACTGTACCTAAGGCTACAACAGTAGGCTATACGCAATATAAATGCTCCCGTTGCAGTGAATGGAAGAAAGACACCAAGGGTAATGTATTAAAAGATAAGTTTACCGCACCCACAGGCAAGCCCTCAGGCTTCAAATGTGCTTCGAGAACAGCCACAGCCGAGAAATTTACTTGGACTAAGACATCGGGCGTAAGCGGTTACCAAATTCAACTGCTTAACTCTGCAGGTAAGAGCGCAGGCAATAAGGTATTAACCGGAAATGCTTATACATTCTCAAAGCTCGCTGCAGGTCACGCCT
>CADBNM010000058.1 GCA_902796055.1 Oscillospiraceae bacterium | reverse complement strand
GGGACACCCTTAATAAAGAGGTTAGGGTTTTTGGGTTGTTCTTCTGTCCGTCTAAGCGATAAAAATCCCCTTGAATACGGCAAGTATGCAAGATAATTTTTCTCGTTTATCCGAACAAAATAACTTAGCAAAAACTGCGAAGCACTTAAAATTAACATATTTTTTGTTAGAATAAGGCACAAAGCCGCCGACTTGGCTGACGCCAGTCGGCGGCTTTTAACGAAATTATAGCGAAAAATATGCAATTTTAAGCCTAACCTCTTTATTAAGGGTGTCCCTTCGAGTCGCTTTTTAAAGTAAAAAGTAAAAGTGAAAATTAAATAAGTGAGGGCGACACATTCGCACTTGAATATAATTATGACCATCGGCTGCTCAACCGATGGTCTTGATTATTTTAAAACTTAAAATACTGCTTTGCGTTGAAGTAGGATATGTTCTGTACTATTTCTTTAAGCAGCTTTTCGTTTTCGGGGTACTCGCCGTTTTCTACCCACTCTCCTATTATATCGCACAATATCCTACGGAAATACTCGTGCCGCGCATAGCTTAAGAAGGAGCGGGAATCGGTAAGCATACCGATAAATGCGCCTAAATGCCCTTCGGAAGCGAGAGTGCTTAAATGCTCGGTCATACCCTTTTTGTGGTCGTTAAACCACCACGCGCTGCCGTGCTGAATTTTACCCTTCGCTTCGGAAGTTTGGAATGCGCCTGTTACCGAATCAATCGCTGCGTTATCCTCGGGGTTGAGCGAATAAATTATTGTTTTAGGCAAATTACCGTTTTTATCCGCCGCATTTAAAAACGCCGCAAGGTCTTTTATCGACGCTTTATCGCCTATTGCGTCGATGCCTGCGTCCGCACCGAGCGAATTATAAACCCTTTCGGACAAATCCCTGATTACGCCGAAGTGTATTTGCATAACAATATTTTCCTTTTTATATTGCTCGCAAAGGAATATAAGCAGCGCCGTTTTAAATTTATTTATTTCTATGGGCGAAAGTGCTTCGCCTTTTATTTTTTTTGCAAAAATCGCTTCTGTTTCTGTTTCGTCCGCAGGCGCAAAGGGTACCGCTTCCAAGCCGTGGTCGCTAACCCTGCAGCCGAGCGAAACGAAGTAATCGAGCCTCTCTAAAAGCACGGTTTTTAACTGCCCGAAGGTTTTTATGTCGCCCAAGCGGTTTATGTAATCTAAATAATCCGCTTTTTCAATTCCCAGCGCCCTGTCGGGGCGAAAGCTCGGCAAAACTTTAACCGAAAAATCGCTTTCGGCTATTTTTTTATGCCACATTAAGTCGTCCGCAGGGTCGTCCGTAGTGCAAACAACCTCCACGCCCGAGCGTTCTATGAGCCTTCTCGCAGAAAAGTCGGACTGTTTTAGCCTTTCGGCGCACAAATCCCATATTTCCTCGGCATTTTCCGCGCAGATAACGCCCTCATAACCGAAATAGTTTTTCAGCTCCAAGTGGCTCCAATGGTAAAGCGGATTGCCGATAGCCGTTTGAAGCGCTTTAACCCACATAAAAAACTTTTCCTTATCGGGCGCGTCGCCTGTAATAAAGCGTTCTTCAATCCCGAAAGAGCGCATAAGCCTCCACTTGTAATGGTCGCCTCCGAGCCAAAGCTCCGTTATGTTTTCAAAGCTCTTGTCCTCATAAATTTCTTTAGGATTTAAGTGACAATGATAATCTATTATCGGCAATTCTTCGGCGTAAGAGTGATAAAGCCTTTTCGCCGTTTGAGTGTTTAAAAGAAAATCTCCGTCTAAAAATCTTTTCATATTTACCTCTGCACTCTGCCCGAACCGTCGCCGCCTGCAAGCTTTTCGACTTCCGCAACGCTCACCATATTATAGTCGCCTTCAACCGAGTGTTTAAGCGCGCTCGCCGCAACTGCAAATTCTACAGCCGACTGTGTGTCCTTACCGCTTAAAAGCGAATAAATAAGCCCTGCACCGAAGCTGTCGCCGCCGCCTATGCGGTCAACTATATGAAGGGAATATTTTTTCGAGAAGCAGTAATTTTCACCGTCATAAAGCATAGCCGACCAATCGTTATCAAAAGCGGATTTGCTCTCGCGAAGGGTAATTGCAACCTTTTCAAAGCCAAATTTATCCGCAAGCTGTTTTGCTACCGACTTGTAGCCCTCTCGGTTTATTTCGCCTGCAGTGATATCGGTTTTTTCGGCTTCGATACCGAAAACATCCTTTGCGTCCTCTTCATTTGAAATGCAAACATCAACATACTCGCAAAGCTTATTCATGGTTTTATTTGCCTGCTCTCTTGACCAGAGTTTACCGCGATAATTGAGGTCGCAAGAAATTTTAACTCCTCTTTCTTTCGCCGCTTTGCACGCTTGAAGGCAGATGTCCGCAACATTTTCGCCAAGCGCGGGGGTGATACCCGTGAAATGGAACCAATCGACTCCCTTAAAAATGCTGTCCCAATCAAAATCCTCGCTTTTTGCCTCGGCAATAGCGGAGTGGGCTCGGTCGTAAATGCACACGCTCGGTCTTTGCGAAGCGCCTTTTTCATTAAAATATATGCCCACTCTCTCGCCGCCGCGAACGATTAAAGAGGTGTCCACACCGTAACGGCGCAAAGAATTGACCGCCGCCTGCCCTACGGAATGTGCGGGAAGTTTAGTAACAAAAGCGCAGTCCATACCGAAGTTTGCGAGCGAAACGGCTACATTTGCCTCGCCGCCGCCAAAGGTGAAGGCTAATTTATCCGACTGCACAAGCCTTTCATAATTAAAAGGCTGCAGCCTTATCATAAGTTCTCCGAAAGTGATAATTTTAGCCATTACGAGCCTCCTTAATTATTTCAACCGACTGTCTGCACATCTCGGTGATTTCATCCCATTTGCCGTTATCGGTCAAATCGGCAGTAACCATATATGAGCCGCCGCAAGCCGCAATAACGGGACAGGAAATATACTCTTTCAAATTTTTAAGCGAAATGCCGCCTGTGGGCATTACTTTAAACATCGGGAACGGCGCCGCAAGGGCTTTAATTTTAACAAGACCGCCCGACTGCTCTGCAGGGAAAAACTTAATAAGCTCAAGTCCCAGCCTAAGCGCCGCATGGTATTCGCTTGCGGTGGTGCAACCGGGATAAAACGGCACGCCTCTCGCCTGAGAATAACGCACAAGCTCTTCATCAAGACCGGGAGAAACGAGAAAATCCGCTCCTGCCGCCAACGCGCGGTCAATCTGCTCGGTAGTTGTCACCGTGCCTGCGCCGACAAGCATTTCGGGGTGCGCTTCTTTCATAAGCTTTATTGCTATATCTGCTCCCTCGGCACGGAAAGTGACCTCCGCAACAGGCACGCCGCCCGCACAAAGTGCTTCCGCTAAAGCGGCGGCGTCCCTTTCGGGATTGTTTAATTTTATAACCGGCACTATGCCGATTTGTGAAATTCTCTCATTTATGTTCATAATTATTTGGTTCTCCTTTTTTTAACGGGTAATATTTCATTCGCCGCAGGCGAATTTCATTTTACACAAAGTGTACTATACTCCTGAATAGGCGGAAAATCCTCCGTCAATGGGAAGCGTTACGCCTGTGATAAAGCTTGCTGCGTCGTTATTTAAAAGGAAGAGCACCGCACCCGAAAGCTCTTTTTCGGAGTCGCCGAAACGCCCCATAGGAGTGGCGGCAAGGATTTTGCCTGTTCTTGCAGTCGGCGAACCGTCGGGATTAAAGAGCAAATCTCTGTTTTGCTTTGTCGCAAAGAAACCGGGAGCGATAGCGTTGACTCTTATGCCCTCTTTGGAAAAATGCACTGCAAGCCACTGAGTAAAGTTGGTAATTGCCGCTTTTGCGCCCGAATATGCGGGAATTTTTGTAAGCGGAGTGTAGGCGTTCATTGAAGAAATGTTAAGAATGTTGCAACCCTCTCTGCCCACCATTCTGCGCGCAAAAACCTGAGTGGGAATAAGCGTGCCGATAAAGTTTAAGTTGAACACAAACTCAACGCCCGCCTTATCCAAATCGAAGAAGGTTTTAACCTCGCTGTCAAGGTCGCCCTCCTCAAAGTATTCTTTTTGAGTTGTGGCTCTCGGATTATTTCCGCCCGCGCCGTTTAAAAGAATATCGCAAGAACCTAAATCCTTGTCGATTTGCGCGGCTACGGCTTCGCATTTTTCCTTATCGAGCACATCGCAGGCGTACGCTTTTGCGATACCGCCCTCGGCGCAGATTTCATCGGCAAAGGCTTTTGCCGCTTCCTCGTTCAAATCCAACAGCGCAACCTTAGCTCCCGCTCTTGCGAGCACCTTTGCAAAATCGGAGCAAAGCACTCCGCCCGCACCTGTTACAACGGCAACCTTTCCGGTTAAATCGGTATTTATTACATTATTTTTCATTGTGTTTCTCCTTGTTCAAGCAGGCTGAAAGCTAAGAGGAATCTATCTTTCTCAGCCTGAATTTTATTAGATAGTTTTGTCGATAATCGACGAAGTTTTACTGCCATAAATCGAGGAGATAGCGGCAAAAATAGCGATAAAGGGTGGCTGAAAAGTGATTATTCTTTGCTTTCAGCCTGCTCTAATATATCTAACGCACCTAACATATACATTATGCCGAGCGCTCTGTCGTAAAGTCCGTAACCGGGGCGAACATTGCCGGGTTTCTCATCCCAGAGATGTCTACCGTGGTCAGGGCGGATGTAACCCTCAAAGCCGCAGTCGTGATAAGCCCTCAGGATGTCTAATATTCCCGTATCTCCATCACAGTTGCGGTGACTTGCTTCCTGAAAATCTCCGTTAGGAAAATGCTTGACATTCCTGATATGCGCAAAGGCTATTCTGTTACAGTGCTTTCTGACAATCTCTGCCACATTGTTTTCGGGATTTGCATTTAAGCTGCCCGAGCACAGCGTTAAGCAGTTATATTCATCGTCAACCATATTTAAAAATCTGTCAATGCTTTTTTCATCGACAAGCAATCTCGGCAGTCCAAATATATCCCACGGCGGGTCGTCCGGGTGTATAGCCATTTTAATATCGCATTCACGGCAAACGGGCATAAGCTTTTCGAGGAAATATTTAAGATTTTCCCATAGCTTTTCTTTTGTGACGGGCTTGTACTTTTCAAACAACTCGTCTAATTGCGCCATTCTCTCGGGCTCCCAGCCCGGAAAGGTCATATTGTATTTTTCGGTGAATGACATCACATAGTCCGCCATATCCTTCGGGTTATCCTGTATCATGTCCTTTTGGTAGAACAGCGCCGTTGAGCCGTCGCCTACAGGATGAAAGAGGTCGCTTCTCGTCCAGTCAAAAATCGGCATAAAATTATAGCAGATTACCTTTACTCCAAAAAGCTTCAGGTTGCGAATAGTTTGAATGTAGTTTTCAATGTACATATCCCTTGTCGGCAATCCGATTTTAATATCATCGTGCACATTTACGGACTCAACCACATCCATATTAAAGCCGTACGGCTCTAACTGCTTTTGCACCTGCATTATTTCACTAACTTCCCAGACCTCACCCGGCAGCTTGTCGTGCAGCGCCCAGACTATTGTGCTTACGCCCGGGATTTGCTTAATATCCGATAAAGAAATTTTATCATTGTTTTCGCCGTACCAGCGAAAAGACATTTGCATCGGCATTATTTCGTCTCCTGTACTCTTAAGTTTCTGCCGTCGCCCTCTAAAAGCCTTATTTCAGGCTTTAAAGGCGTGTCGGCGTTGTTTTTATATTTTACCGTCACCGTGCTCTCATCACATTCCGCCAAGAATTCGAGCTTAATACAGTGATTGTTTTTATATTCAAAGGACTTGCCGTCGTCATCGAAAAAGCTTCCCTTAAACGACCCTTTTTCTTTGGGATAAACAGTAAAAAGAAGTCTGTTTTCATCGGTAGGTATTATGCTGCCCGCCTTTATAAATAACGGCGTTTCTTCATCGGCAGGGATGTTTATTTTAACCTTTTGACCGCCGTGATACAGCCTGCCGCCAAGATACCAGTCATCCTTTTCGGGCAAATAAACCTCAGTTTCCGCCTCGCCCTCATCGAACACAAACGGCACAAGTATATCCTTGCCGAAAAGCATAGTGTCGTTTTGTGAGTAAAGCTCTTTATCGTCATAGAATAACAAGGGCGGCGAATTTATCGGTATTTCTTTTTCTACGGCTTCATAAGCGCAGTTGTAAAGATAAGGTAAAAGCCTTTTTCTCTGCGCAAACAGCCTTTTAACCGCAGGTATAATATCGGGATAGCTCCACGGCATTGTAGCCGAGCCGTCCTCATTCCAGCTGTGAACGGTAAAGCGCGGCTCAAATACGCCGTGCTGCAGCCAGCGAAGCAGCAGCTCTCTCGAGGGCATAGCTCCCAAAAAGCCGCCTAAGTCATGACCGTAAAAATACAGTCCCGACATACTCATTGTAAGCCCAATGTTGTGGCAAAAACGCAAATCTTTAAAGCAAGTGCGGTTGTCGCCCGACCAAGTCTGCGCCAAGCGACGCACTCCTATGCCGCCGCTCCTCGTTGAGAGGAAGGGTCTTAAGCTCGGTTCGCTCTGCGTCTGCGCCGAGTAGGAAGCCGCAACCATAAGATAAGTTAAATCCGGCTTTATTAACCTTGCTTTTTCGCCGTCTTCGGTAAGGTGCGTCAGCGCTTCGCCGTCACGGATATCAAATTCGTTGTTGTCGTTCCAAGTCGCATTTATTCCTAAAGAAAGCAAGCTTTGATTTAACTTGCTTTTCCAGAACTCAAATGCGGCGGGATTGGTAAAATCAAGATAAGAGCCGAGCCCGTCCCAAAACTGAGTTACAAAGGGCGTGCCGTCCTCATTTTTAATAAAATATCCTTTTTCCTCAAGCTCGCCGTAAAGCGGGTGAGACACTAAAAACGCGGGTTTGATATTCGGTATTATTTCTATTCGATGCGCCTTAAATTTTTTTATAAATTTTTCAGGCTCGGGGAATTTGCTTTTGTCCCAGTTAAATACGCAGCGCTTATCGCCTATTGTGGTATATCCCGAGGAAAGATAAAAGCCGCCACAGGAAAGAGAGTGCTTTTCCAACTCCTTCAAAAACAAATCAAACTGCTTTTCGGAGTCGGGCGCATCGGTATAAGCCATCGTGCTCGCACAGTAATCAAAGCTCCATTTCGGCGCAAACGCCTGCTTGCCGCAAAGCAAGGAGAATTGCTGCAGCACCGAAAACTTAGTGCCGAAAAACACATAGTAAACGAGAGTCTTGTCCTCGGTTTTAAAGTATTTGTAAGGCGGATAATAGTTGTTTATCTCTTTGCCGAAATCCATATACGAGTCGGCGGAGGTGTCGTAAAATATACCGTAAACGCCGACGGAGTTTTCGCATATATAAAACGGAATATGCTTATAAAGCGGGTCGGTGGTTTCGGCGTTGTAGCCCATACAGTCCGTCGTGGCGATTTTAAACGCCCTGCCCGACTTGTTAAGTGCGCCGCCCTTGTCGCCGAGTCCGAAAATGTATTCGTCCTTTCGGCGCGTTATGTAGTGATATGTTTCGTCTCCGAGTTCACCGCCGAGGTTGTAAGCGAGCGGAGCGCGGTCGGCGAAAAGGACTTCGCCGCCTTTTAAGTATTCCAAAAGAAAATTGTTTTTATTAAGCTTTATTTCTATACCGCAGGGAAGTTGAAAACGCTCTTCGCTTTCTCCCTGCTTTACCTCGGGAGTACAGAGCGCAAAGCCCTCTGAGGAGAGCTTGTTTCTGCCCTTTAATAAAAATGCATTATCGGGATTTACCGAAAAAGTCGGGAGTATGTCGCTTTCGGTTTTGTAAACCGCAACTCTCAGCGCGCTTTCGCTTACAAAGTCAAGGCGCACGGTATTTTCACCGCTCTCATAAACTCTGTAGCTTTCACCGCTTTGAGATAAAACAAAATTGTGTCGAAATTTTGGCATTAAACAGTTTTTCCTTTTGAAGTCAGTGTGAAATTAATGTTATCCTTCGTTCTCCACTTGCCGTGAGCGGAGTCCTCCGAGAAGGACATCGGGTTTTTATATCCCGCCTTCCACTCGGGAAGCAAATCGCTTTCGGGCTTGCCGTCCCTTGCAAATGAAGCAATACAGTCCGAGAGCTGCTCGGAGATGATGTAGTCCGTTTCTTCAAACGGCCTCCAGTTATACTCAAGCGTTGAAAACGCATAAAGCAAGTCCGCAGAGTGCCAAGCGCCCATATCATCGCCCGGAAGCCAACGATTGAAGTTGTAAAAATAGCAGGGTGACGAATTACGCGAGCACAAATAAGAGCCGATTTTTTTGTCGAGCCCCTCCAGCACTATCGGAATCATATCGGTACAGGTTGAGCCGATAATATAAGGCATATCGGGCATATTTTCGAGCTTAAATTCGCTCTTTTCAAGGATTTTTCCATCATATACGGGGAAGGTAAACGGCAAGTCAACCGCCTTTTGCCTGCAAGCCTTTTTCCAAGCATAATAAAGCTTTCGGGGATTTACGGCTTTAAGCTCCGCAAGCGAGGAAGCGTCCGCATATTTCATAACACTGTTCCAAAACGGCGTTATTTTTTCCACGCTTAACGGCTTTAGCATACACCTTTGCAGTCCCGCGCCGCTGAGCATTATCGCACCCTTAAAGCGGTTTTTGAGTTCAGGGTTGTTGAGGTGAATGTCAACGCTCATAGCGCCCGCGCTCTGCCCTATAAGAGTGATGTCGTCGGGATTGCCGCCGAACGCCGAGATGTTGTTTATAACCCATTTTATAGCTGTGGTTTGGTCGTACAAGCCGAAGTTTGCCATATAGCCGTTTTCGTCCTTCAACTCCTTGTGCGCCATAAAGCCGTAAGGGCCGAGGCGGTAGTTAATCGCAACGGTGATTATGCCTTTTTCGGCAAAACGCCTGCCTCTGATGTGAGACTCATCACAGCTGCCGCCAGTGAAACTTCCGCCGTGAATAAAAATCAAAACAGGACAATTTTCAGCCTTTTTAGGAGTATAGATGTTTAAGAAAAAGCAGTCCTCGCTGTAAGTAAACGCCCTGTCCTTGCGAAATTCGATGTGATAAAACGGATTTACAGTCGAATCGTCCTCAAACGCTCTGTGCTGATAACAGCAGGCGCCGTATTCGGTAGCGTCGTAAACGCCTTGCCACTCGGTGGTCTCTTTAGCAAATTCATAACGCCTCGCGCTCGCATAGCGCACGCCGCGAAATTCTAAGCAAGAATCGTTTTCTATTCCTTTTATTTCGCCGCACGGCGTTTTCTTAATAATATTTTTCATATTATTTCCTTTTAAAATTTTTATTTATATATAGTGTACCAAATTTACGCGACAATAGCAACACATTTAATAAACTTAGTTGAAAAATATAAAAATTTCGCGGGTTTACTTTGGTAAACTCGCTTTCTCGCGCCTTGGCGCATATCGAGTTTTGCCTTGTAAAACATATCGAGTGCTTTGCACATATCGAGCGCGGCTTTGCCGTGCATATCGACTACGGAAAAAGTTTCCTTTTGGAAACTTTTTCCGCAACTTGCACCAACGGTGCAAACATCATTGAAAAGGCTACGCCTTTTCTGTGTGGGGCGCAGCCACCGGATGCGCCGCTTCCAATCGGGTGTGGGTGTCCCG
>CADBNM010000057.1 GCA_902796055.1 Oscillospiraceae bacterium | reverse complement strand
TGTCATTTCAAACAGCAGTCTGTTGTTTTCCGTATCCGACCAGTCAAAATCCTTTGTTATCGAATAAGTGGGTATGGGATACTGGAATCCTCTGCCGTTGGCATCGCCTTCGATCATGGTCTCGATGAAGGCCTTGTTCACCATATCCATCTCTTTTTTGCAGTCCTTATAGCAGAAGTCCTGCTCCTCGCCTCCCACTATGCAGGGAAGCTCTGCCAGGTCATCAGGCACGGTCCAGTCAAGGGTTATGTTTGAAAAAGGTGACTGGGTGCCCCAGCGCGAGGGGGTGTTCACTCCGTAGACGAAGGATTCCACGCACTGCTTGACCTCCCTGTATGAAAGGTTGTCGGTCTTTACGAAGGGGGCAAGATATGTATCGAAGGAAGAGAATGCCTGGGCGCCTGCCCACTCGTTCTGCATAATGCCGAGGAAGTTAACCATCTGGTTGCAGAGTGTGGAAAGGTGGTTAGCGGGAGATGATGTGATTTTACCGGTTACGCCGCCGAGACCTTCTTGAATTAACTGCTTGAGCGACCAGCCTGCGCAGTAGCCCGAAAGCATTGAAAGGTCGTGAAGGTGAATGTCCGCATTTCTGTGAGCCTCGGCGATTTCGTCGTCGTACACCTCGCTGAGCCAGTAGTTAGCGGTGATTGCGCCGGAGTTCGAGAGAATAAGACCGCCTACCGAATAAGTAACGGTTGCATTCTCTTTAACACGCCAGTCGTTAATTCTAAGATAATTGTCAACTATATCCTTGTAGTTGAGGAGAGCCGAGTTGATGTTGCGGATTTTTTCGCGCTGTCTGCGGTAAAGGATGTAAGCCTTTGCAACATCCGCATAGCCCGATTCGGAAAGCACCTTTTCAACGGAGTCCTGAATTGCCTCAACCGAGATTTTACCGTCAATGATTTTATCTTCAAAATCTGCCGTAACATGAAGCGCGATTAAGTCAATTATGCTTTGGTGATACTGTTTGTCCTTGGCTTCAAAAGCCCTTGCGATAGCGGAACTGATTTTTGCTATATCAAAATCGCTTATGCTACCGTCTCTTTTAATTACTTGATACATAATTTTTTACCTTTCTTCTTAATATTTATAAAACTTTCATTAGTGAACGCCTAAAAAGCATTTTACCATTTTGGAAGGGTTTTGTCAATATGTTCTGTTCAAAAATTTGCAAAACACAAGATATTGTGTTTTTTGTCCTAAGTTAAATAATTTACTCAACGCCTCTTAAGCGAGTGTCGGGAACATATTTTTTTGCAATATCGGCGTATTTATACATTTTATCAAAGCTCGGCGCGCTCAGGTTTCCGTAAGGCACCGACTCCCTGTCCGTAAACCTTTGAAGGAAATATCTTTTTGCGCCTTTAATCATCTCGCCGATTTTCTTGAAATCTTCTTCGGAGTGAAGTTCGTCAATAACCGTAGTTCTGAATTCGTATTCGGTGTTTGAGTTCATTAAAATAGAAATGCTCTGCTTGATTTTATCTAAATCAAGGCTTTCCATGCCGCAGGTGAGAGCATATTTTTCTTCGCAGTTTTTAATGTCCATCGCCACATATTCCACCAAACCCTCGTCGAGTATGCTTTTCAGCATTTCGGGATGATAGCCGTTAGTGTCGAGCTTTACCGCGTAGCCCGTCGCCCTGATTTTTTTTATCAGCTCGGGCAGGTCTTTGTGCAGGCAGGGCTCTCCGCCCGTGATTGCAACGCCCTCGATAAGCCCTTTACGGCTTTCGAGAAATTTTATAAGCTCGTCATCGTCCATAATCGGCGGCGCCGTGCCGTCAATAAGTTCAAAGTTGTGGCAAAACGGGCAACGAAAATCGCACCCGCCTAAAAATACCGTGCAAGCAACTCGACCCGGAAAGTCGAGAAGCGTCATTTTTTGAAGTCCGTGTAGTTTCATATTTTCTCCTATATAGCCGCTAAAATGTGCAGATTTCTAAGTTCCGAATCCCCAATGGAATCGTTAACGGAATAAGCGTGCTTTTCAAGGTCGCCGCAGATGGCTTTTGTAAGTTCCTGCTCGGCAAGTTCGTCAATAATATCCGCCGCAACGCCCTCAATCGCATAGTATTTTTCTTCCGCTGTTTCACCGTCGTTGTTCGTTGTGAGCAGATACTCGAAAATCTCCGCTTCAAGCGAGAGTTTCGGCAAACTTCTCAGCGCTCTGAAAGCCCATTTATAATATGGTTGATATTTATTATTTAATAAAAAGATAACCGACATCGCGCTTTTAACAAATTCGCATACCGCAAGCTGAGCCGCCGCAGTTTCGCCGTGGTCAATGCAGCGCTTGTAGTTGTACTGTCCCGCTTGCGCCATTATAAGCAGATTGCCCGCGAGTTTTTTTCGCCTGACATCTTCGGGAAAAACGGCAAGGTTTTCTCTTATTTTGCTCACTTCGCCGAAATTATCGAAAAACACTTCGCCGTTAGTCGCTTCCGCTAAAGCCTGTTCGGGCAGGCTTAACCACTCTGTCAAAGTGAGCTTGCCTGTTTCGCTGCCGATTTTTTCTTTAAAAAATTCGCCGGTTCTAAGCACTCCGCGCCTTGCGCCGCCCACGGGAGCGAGCATATTTCTTTTGTATCCTTTAAACTCTTTTGGCAGTTTGGCGTACGCTCTTTCGAGCAAAAATGCCGTGCGCCTGTCGAGCGTTTCTTCATCGGGAAGAAAAATGCAAAACGAAGGCTCAAAATCGTGGTCGGTTGATATTTCATCGTCAAAGCCGAAACATTCGCTGCCGCTGCCGAATAAGCCTACGCACAGCAGGGGAAGCATCTCGGAAAACTCATTTTCGAGCATCGGTTTGCCGTATTCTTCAAAAAACTCTCTTGATAACTCAATCCCTTTCATATATTTCAGCCGCCCTTTTGTTTAATTCGTTCGATGCTAAAAAATAGCCGTAATAAGAGAAAACGGGAGCGCATTTCTCGCATACAAACGCATAATATCCGTCGGGATTAACGCCGTCCGTAAGCAGTAAGTCATACGCCTTGTCGAGCCATTGTTCTACCTCGTTTTCGGCTTCCTCCGCGCCCTTCCAAGCCACGAGTGCGTCAGCCATATTAAGGTAGGTTATAGCCTGCTCAAGCACGCCGCCCTCAACGCCGTCCATAACCTTTAACGCTTTATCATACAACTCAAACGCTTCCTCGTATTTGCCCAGAGCCACAAGCGTAAGCGCCATATTGTTGTAGAGTCCGCCGAGCAGCTCGGGCGAGGTTTTTTCGTTCTCTTCGTAAACTTTTTTCGCCTTCTCAAAAAGCTCTATCGACTTTTCATTTTCACCGAAAGCGTTGTAAGCGGTGGCGATGTTTGTGAAGGTTGTGCCTGCGCTCACATTTTCTTCAAAATCAAGCTCCTTTACAAGCCTTAACGCCTCTTTTGCACTCTCAAACGCGCCTTCCTTATTCGCAGTTTTTCTGTAATGTCCCACAAGCTCGTTTCTGATTAAAAGCTCGCCTCTTTGGTCGTGGCCGAGCCTTGCTTCCTCGAGCCAGTATTTAAGGTGCCTTTCGGCTCCGTCATAGTCCCTGCGGCTCATATAATCGTTCATTTTGCTTATAATTCTGTCCTGCGGAACACTCTTGACCTTCGGCGTAACGCCGTAGGGGTCGTCGCACAAAAGGCAACGGGGTTCGGCGTAATCCTCGGGAGTCAAATAGCCTTTGTCGTAACTCATATTTTTCTCCTATATATTGTGTTTGATGTCTTGCTAAACACTAAGTATAGTGCATACTGTTTTATATAATAACTCAAACCATATATAATGTCAATGCTTTTCGGGCAGTTTAATAATTCAGACGGTTGGAAGAGTGGCTAAAATCGTGCAGACTAAAAAAACTGACAGAAAATCAATGTGTTTTTAATATAAAATCTTAAAAGTGCTAAACTCCTATTTGTTTTTTACCCATAAGGGAAACTATGCAGTTTCAGCAGTTTTGCACTTTTGCTCATCTCTGCTTGATGTATCGCATAGCCTCAGCGCAGAGAGGAGCAAATTTTACCTCACTCTTTCAACATTTGCTAATAATTTTTTGGTGCGGCGTATGTAAAAAATGTAAAATATAGTTGACATTTTGTCGGGTATATGTTAACATTGTATCAAGATAATTTTTCATAGTCCTTTTCTTATAGGGTAGCAGTGTTTTAATGCTGTTACCCTTACAATCCTTTTAGGAGGTAAATTTTGAAGAATTTAAAAATGAAAGCGGCGCGGGTGGCAAAGGATATGTCGCAGGAGGCTCTCGCAAGAGAGGTCGGAGTAACTCGCCAAACGATACTTATGATAGAGTCGGGGAAATATAACCCGACGCTTAATTTGTGCATAGAAATCTGTAAAGCGCTCGATTCAACTTTGGACGAGCTGTTCTGGGAGGAGTGGCAACAATGAAGCAAAGAAAAAATCAAGTCAAAACCGACGAAAGAACAATAAAAAACACAGGCACCGCAGCGGTTATAACTCTCGCTGTAATCTGGGTTTCATTAATTATTATCGGCATAGTTAAAACCGTGAAATACGGCGCCGAAAGCATTACCGAGGAGATGATAATTTTCTTGGGCTCTATGGTGCTTTTCCTGATTTTAAAGCACAGGGGCGACGATGTTGACCTGCCCGAGTCCTTCTCCGGCAAACCGCTGCCCGCCTCACTGAGCAGGGAGGACAAGCTGACACGGCTTAAGGCGTATGCCGTTGACTCGCTCATTAACGGCGCGTTTTTGGCGGCTTTAAATGTTGCGCTCAATAAGATTAACCCGAATTTTCACTATACCGTTATTGCGTTTTCGGGCGGCATTTTAAACAGCGTTTTGAATTTTGTGATTGATACTCTCGTTTTGTTCGCCGTATTTATGCTTGTAAATTATTTCTGGGGCGAGCACAATGTTAAAAAATACAACAAAATGATGGAAGAAAACGACTGAGAACGCCTATAATAAGTATAAATCGCTGATTTTTCATTAATTTGTTGACTTATGAAATTTTTTAATATATTATTTTAATACGCATTTTGAAAAATTGTTCAAAATGTGCGGAGGTATTAATGGAACATGCATTAACCGATTTATTTGCAAGGGTTGTAATCGGCAGAACCTTGAAATATATCGAAAAAGACCCCGAAAAGAATATGATGAAAATTATCCGCCGTGCCAAGCGATTGATGGGGAACACCTTTCCCGAAACCGCTTACAAGGGCATGGTTGCTATGGCTACGGATAAGGATAATAACTGGCACGATTTTGCTCTAAGGCTCATAGATGAGGTTGACCGTGAGCAGCTCAAAAAGCTTCTTGTAGCATTTGGTCTGCACGGAGGTATTTACGGTACTAAGGCTGTAAGGCGCAACCGTGAAATATACGGCTGCAATATCCCGTTTTTGCTTTTGTTTGACCCGACAAGCGCCTGCAATCTGCGCTGTAAGGGCTGTTGGAGCGCCGAGTATAATCATCAGTTGAATTTGACCTTGGAGGAAATGAGAGATATTGTCTCTCAGGCGAAGAAACTCGGCACGCACCTGTTTATGATGACGGGCGGCGAGCCTTTGGTGAGGAAGAACGACATACTCATTCTTGCAAAGGAAAACCCCGACTGCGTTTTTCTTGCTTACACCAACGGAACCTTGGTTGATGAGGAATTTGCCGATAAAATGCTTGAGTGCGGTAATCTCCTTTTGGCGCTGAGCATAGAGGGCAATCAAAAAACTAACGACGCAAGGCGTGGCAAGGGCATTTACGAGCGCACGAGGAACGCGATGGAATTGCTTAAGCGCAAAAAGTGTCTGTTCGGCATTTCCGTTTGCTATACGAGCGAAAATATCGAGGCTGTAACGAGCGACGAATTCTTTGACGATATGATTGCTTCGGGTGCAAGGTACGCTTTGTATTTCCACTATATGCCCGTAGGTACGGGCGCAGTACCGTCGCTTATGCCGACTCCCGAGCAGCGCGTTATGATTTATGAGAGAATTCGCCGCAACCGTTCTTCAAAGGGCGGCAAGCCGATTTTTGCTATGGACTTCCAAAACGACGGTGAGTTTGTAGGCGGCTGTATCGCAGGCGGCAGAAACTATTTCCACATCAACTCCGCGGGAGATATGGAGCCGTGCGTATTTGTGCATTACAGCGACTCAAATATAAGAGAAAAAACCATACTCGAGGCACTCAGGAGCCCGCTGTTTATGGCTTATTATAAAAATCAACCCTTTAACGACAATCATTTAAGGCCCTGCCCCATGCTTGAAAATCCCGAAAAGTTGAGGGGGATAGTAAAGAAAACAGGTGCAAAGGCAACGGATATGATTTCTCAGGAAACGGTTGATGAACTGTGCGGCAAGTGCGATAATTATGCGCTTAAATGGAAAGAAACCGCAGATAAACTTTGGAAAGCTAAGGACAGATATGCTCCTTATACTCAATATTACAGGGATGAGGGAAAACCTGTTAAAAACTCGGGAGGAAAAGAAAAATGAAATGGTCAATTTTAGCTGCTTTCATAGTTTACTTTGCCGCAATGCTTGCACTCGGCTTTGTATTTATGAAAGGGCAGAAAAACGAAAAGGAATACTTTTTAGGCGGCAGAACCATGGGACCGTGGGTAACCGCTATGAGCGCTCAGGCTTCGGATATGAGCGGCTGGCTGCTTATGGGCTTCCCCGGCAGTATTTTGGCGTTTGGTATGGGCAAGGTTTGGATTGGTATCGGTCTTGCTTTGGGTACGGCGCTCAACTGGATATTTGTTGCAAAGAGACTGCGTAACTTCTCGGCTGCGGCGAACGACTCAATTACTTTACCGCAGTATTTAAGAAACAGATTTGCCACAAAGAGCAAGGCGTTGCAGATTATCTGCGCTATTGTTTTCCTTGTATTCTTTACGGTTTATGTAGCTTCGGGCTTCGTTGCAGGCGAAACGGTATTTGTTTCCTTTATTCCTGCTCTTCAGGGTCATGAGAGCCTTGCGTTGTTTATTTTCGCGGCAATCATCATTATTTACACCTTCTCGGGCGGCTTCAAGGCTGTTTGCTGGACTGACTTCTTCCAGGGTATGCTTATGCTTGTTGCAATGCTCGCAGTTCCGATTATGATGGCGGCAAGTCCCAAAATCGAGCTCGGTGCGGTTCAGGCGGCTGCAGGCAGCGACTTCTCGCTCAATCCCTTCACCGCTTCATGGCAGGATATTATTTCAGGTCTTGCTTGGGGTCTCGGCTATTTCGGTATGCCTCATATTTTGGTTAGATTTATGTCTATCAGAAAAGCGAGCGAGGTTAAAAAGAGCGCGACAGTAGCCATCATTTGGGTAGTTCTTACTCTTGGGGCTGCGGTTGTAATCGGTCTTATGGCAAGAAAAACCGCTCTCGGCACAGGTCTTGTTGCGGGCGAAGCACAGGAGAGAATATTCATTGAAATAGTTAAAACTCTCTTCCCCGGCTTCATCGCAGGTATATTGCTTTCGGCAATTATCGCTGCGGCTATGAGCACGGCGGACAGCCAGCTTTTGGTTGCTTCTTCCTCGTTTACAAGCGATATTTATAAGCCTGTATTCAGAAAAGAAGCTTCCGATAAAGAGGTTCTCTGGGTAGGTAGAGGTATCGTTGCTATCGTTGCTGTAGTTGCTTTCTTTATTGCAAAGAGCGGAATATCCGGCAAGAGCGAGTTTGCTACTTCCATTATGGATATGGTAAGTAACGCTTGGGGTGGCTTCGGCTCGGCGTTCGGTCCGGTAATCATTCTTTCTCTGTTCTGGAAACGCTTTACATACAAGGGCGCAATCGCAGGCGTTGTTACAGGTGCGCTAGTAGATGTGCTTTGGTTGATATTCTTTACAAATTCAACAGGCATTTACGAGCTGCTCCCCGGCTTCGTTGCAGGCGCGCTTGCAGCGGTAATCGTTACTCTTATCGACAAGAAGCCCTCCGAAGAGGTTGTTGCTATATTCGACAAGGGTGTTAAGGGCGAAGAATAATCGCTTCTCATTGATAAAAGCTTGCTCCTTGAGCGAAATTTCACTCTTTTTTCGTTTGCTTTACACAGAGTAAGGCTTCACTCAAAAACAGCAAAATTTCATCTCAATTAGCGGCGCTTTTATTTAAATCGAAGCAATCATTCATCGCCTCGGCGAAGAATAAAACTTGTTCTTTCACTTTCTTTCGTCGCTTTACACGCTCGCCTTACACAAAGTAAAGCTTCGCGCGTAAATCACCGAAATCTAAGCGAAATAACTGCGTTTTTAAATCTGTATTTATATAAATAAAAAAATACTTTACAAATTAAAGCCTTTGTGCTATAATTCATATTGCTGTTTTTCGGGTTATTGCGTATGCCCAAAGGGACTCACTGTTGCTTTAATCTGAGAGATGTGCGAAAAATAAAAAAAGGAGTGAAGAAAATGACACAGGCTCAAAAGAACGAAATCATCAAAGAATATGCTCTTCACGAGGGCGACACAGGTTCACCCGAAGTACAAATCGCTGTTCTCACAAAGAGAATTAACGACCTTACAGAGCACTTGAAGATTTACAAGAAGGATAATCACAGCCGCCGCGGTCTTTTAAAGATGGTTGGTCGCAGAAGAAACCTCCTTGCATATCTTAAGAAGGTTGACATCGAGAGATATCGTTCAATCGTTAAAAGACTTAACTTGCGTAAGTAAAAGAAAAATGCAGGCGAAACTTTTTGTTTCGTCTGCATTTAATTAAAATCAAAGAAAGGAAAAAAGAGCCGAAGTTCGTTAGCCGCAAATTATGTGCTTAAATAATTAAACATATAATTTGTTGCTAACCACGGCTCTGAGGTAAAAAATTATGCCAATGTTTGAAGAAATGAAATTTAAAAACTACCGCAAATTTGAAACCGAGCTTGCGGGCAGACCGCTTGTTGTTGAAACAGGTAAGCTCGCTCAGCTTGCAGGCGGTTCATGTTTAATCAGATACGGTGAAACAGAAGTGCTTTGCACCGCTACCGCGTCTGCAAAACCCCGTGAGGGCGTTGACTTTTTCCCGCTTAGCGTGGACTTTGAAGAGAAGCTTTATTCTGTAGGTAAAATTCCCGGTTCCTTCGGCAGAAGAGAGGGCAAACCCAGCGATAAAGCAATCCTTGCTTCCCGCGTTATTGACAGACCTATCAGACCTCTTTTCCCGAAGGATATGAGAAACGATGTAGGCGTTGTTGCAACCGTTATGTCCGTTGACCCCGATTGCAGCCCCGTTATCACCGCTATGATAGGCGTATCTGTTGCTATCTCAATTTCCGATATTCCGTGGGACGGTCCTATTTCAGGCGTTGAGGTAGGTCTTGTTGAAGGTCAAATTGTTATTAATCCGACTGCCGAGCAGGAGGAAAAGAGCGAGATGAAAATTACCGTTGCATCTACAGACGAACTCGTTGCGATGATTGAAGCAGGCGCAAACGAGGTTGCCGATGATGATGTTTATGACGGTATTATGAAAGGCCACGAGGCTAACCAGAAAATCGTTGAATTTATTAAGCAAATCGCTGCCGAGGTAGGCAGAGAGAAGTTTGCTTTCGAGTCGAACGACCCCGAACCCGAAATGTATGACGCTATCAAGGAATTCTGCATTGAGGATGTGAGAAAAGCCCTTGATACAGATGATAAGAGAGTCAGAGACGAAGCGCTCAAACCTATTTATGACGCTGTTCACGAGAAGTTTGATGAAATCTATCCCGAACAGGAAGAGAAGATTGACGATTGCCTGTACAAGCTTCAAAAGTATATTGTTCGCCGTTGGCTGCTTGATGACGGTAAGCGTGTTGACGGCAGAGATATCAACCAAATCCGTCCGCTCGCTGCAGAGGTAGATGTGCTTTCGAGAACTCACGGCTCGGGTCTTTTCACCAGAGGTCAAACTCAGGTTCTCACTGTTGCGACCTTAGGTTCTATTGACGCTGCTCAAAACCTTGACGGTATTGACGCTGAGGACAAGAAAAGATATATTCATCACTATAATTTCCCGTCCTATTCCGTTGGCGAAACCAGACCTTCAAGAGGTCCCGGCAGGCGTGAAATCGGTCACGGTGCATTGGCTGAAAAGGCTTTGCTTCCCGTAATTCCGTCAGTTGAGGAATTCCCTTATACCATGCGCCTTGTATCCGAGGTTGTATCTTCAAACGGCTCTACCTCTCAGGGTTCAATTTGTGCGTCAACACTTGCGCTTATGGCGGCAGGCGTTCCGATTAAAGCGCCCGTTGCAGGTATCTCCTGCGGTCTTATCACCGAGGGCGACAGATTTATGACTATGGTTGACATTCAGGGACTTGAGGACTTTTTCGGCGATATGGATTTCAAGGTTGCAGGTACTCACAAGGGTATCACCGCAATTCAGATGGACTTAAAGGTACACGGTCTTACTCCCGCTATCATCAAGGAAGCGCTTGAAAAGACCCGCCTTGCAAGATATGAGATTATTGACAATGTGCTTCTTAAAGCAATTCCCGAACCCCGCAAGGAGCTTTCAAAGTATGCTCCCAAGATGTTCACTGTCAAGATTGACCCCGAAAAGATTGGCGATGTTATCGGCAAGCAGGGCAAGGTTATTCAGAAGATTCAGGCTGACTTTGATGTTGAAATCAGCATTGAAGAGGATGGCAGCGTATTCGTTGCAGGGCTTGATACAGATAAGTGCGAGGCTGCAATTTCTGTTATTAATACTATTGCAAACGACCCTGTACCGGGTACAATTTACAACGGCGTTGTAACTCGCCTTATGAGCTTCGGCGCATTCGTTGAAATCGCTCCCGGCAAGGAAGGGCTTGTTCACATCAGCCACCTCGATGTTAAGAGAACAGAGAAGGTTGAAGATGTCGTTAATGTAGGCGACCAGATTATGGTTAAGGTTCTTGAAATAGACGACCAGGGCAGACTTAACCTTTCAAGAAGAGAGGCGCTTATTGAGATTGAGGGCTTAACTCCCGAAAACGATTTAAGCGAAGATAAACCCCGAGGCGGACGCAAGCCGAGAGGCGGCAGAAAGCCCAGAAGATAAGCCGACAGAAGTTGAAAATTTTAGATGAAATTTGTCAATCTCTGCGCTGAGCCGTACAAAGGTATCGCAAGCAGAGATTGGCAATAGCACAATTATTGGTTTATCCACTTTGTCGACATTTTAAGGATAACGGCGAGCCGTTATCCTTTTTTAGTGAATAGTGCAAATTGAAGAGTGAATAGGTGAGGACGGGCGTTGCCCGTCCTCTCAGCGTGTAGAAAAACCTTTTTCTACACGCTGAGCAGATGTTGAAAGAGTGAGATAAGAGTTCGACCAACTAACCAAATCAAAGAT
>CADBNM010000056.1 GCA_902796055.1 Oscillospiraceae bacterium | reverse complement strand
TCTTGCCTTCTTAGCCGCTTTTTGTTCTTTTTTGAATTCTTTAATGCGAAGTTTGTTTTGCTTCTTAGCCGCTTTTCTTTCGCTCTTGGGCAGAGCCTTTATTTGCTCCTTGGTAAGCAAACCGTCAATGTTTTGCTTATTCTTGCGTGAACGCCTAATAAGCAGGATTATAACGATAATTACAGCTGCGATTACCGCCCAGCCGAGAGCTGTAATCTGAGTGTAAGAATAAGTGGTAATTGCTGATGAACAGAATTCGCCGCTGCCTTCCTCTTCTCCGGGAGTTTCAATTTCAACCTTAGTCAATGGGGAAAGAGTGTTTTCCTTCGAATCATAAATCATGAATTGAGGATATTTATCGGAAGCGGTTTCAATGTTAACCTTATCAGTCAAAACAAGCCAGCAAATAAACTTGGTTTGCGGTGAATCTTCGGGGAAGCTTACATGGAGAAGGTTTTTGATAAACCATGTGTTTTCGGGCGCATAACAGGTTGAAGCGTCGATAACGCCGTCAGGCGAAAGATGTTCGTGCCCGTCATCGTTTTTCTGCTTGTATTTTTCACCTAAGGTTTTACCGATATCTGCAACGGTTGCACCGAAAGAGGTGTGGAAAGTATCAATAAGATAGTCGGTATTAACCTTGTGCGCGTTGGGCGTTACGGGAACGCCTGTGAGATTATAGTTAGAAGTGAAGCAGAGCTCGACGCCCTTCTTCTTCAATTTATCAAATGTATTTTTGATACCGTCCTGAAGATTGTAATAACTCATAACCTTATTTTGGAATACTTCATTCTTGGTACTTTTAAGCAGCTGTTCCATTTCAGGGGAATGACCTGCAAGCTCCCACATTGAAGGCCAGCAGAGCAAATCCTTTTCAACAAATTCCGTCCAAAGCTTTTCGTACTGGGAGTCCATAAGCGTTTGAGCGATTTGGCACAAATAGTTGCTTATTGCCGAAACGCCAATAGCAGGAGCAATACCAAGTACTGTTTTGAAATAAGGAGCCATAGCTTTTCTGTTTATAAACACAGGGTTGGTTGTGTAGATGTCTTTTACAAACTGAACGCCTTGACCTGCACCGGAAATAAGCACAACCTTTTTAACATCGTTTCTGTATTCATACTTTGAAAGATATGTGTTTGTAACTGCGCTGCCCATGGAAGCCGCAACAATTTTAACTTGGTCAGAGCCTGTTTCTTCCTTAACTTTTTCGATATACGGAGCTAAGCTGTTATCAACGATGCCGGGTATATCCAAACGCCAGTCATATGTGAAAATATAAACATTTTCTTTGCCGATTTTGGAACCGAGCAGGCGCCCGATTGCACTTTCATCGGAATAATGGGAGCTTTCGGGGTCTTTTGCAATTGAACCTTTAGGAAAGTCATAGTGAGAAGGGGTGACAGGATCGCCGTTTTCATCACATCTTGCTGCGTCAAAGAGGTCTTTGGCAATAGCTATAAGCTCGTCAATAGCCTTGTCATATGCGCCTGTTTCCTGAAGGTGCAAAACATCCTTTAACGCATTAACGGTCGCTTCGATATCGAGTTCATTTTTAATATCGGGCATTAAAATTTGTTTACCCGAATCATCTAATATCGGTCTGTTTAAAACGCCGGGAACAAGAACCACCGGGGTTTTGTCGACAGCAAATGCCGGTACAATGCTGCAAGCAATTATAGCAATTGCCAGAAGCACGCAAAAACCTTTTCTCAATAATTTTTTCATCACTTTTCCTCCTTAGGCTCTCGCTAATAAATCCGAATCGTTTTCATTAGCGAAATTGCCCTAATATTTTGTTAAAAATACTCGGAAGACGCCGGTATTCCTGCGTTTTTTGCCTTATATAAGACCAAATTTTCTTAATAAAACTGCGAGCACTAAAAAATGCTGAAATTTAAGATGAAATTCGGTGCTTGAGATTGCCGCTTGGCTGGCGCCAAGCAAGAGCGAAAGTGCTAAAACTAACTCAAAGAGCGCGTTTTTTAGCAGCCTGCTTTTATAAAATACGGCAAAATTTCTTACTCGCCGTGTATCAAGCCTACATAGGCTTTGTATCTTTGTTTATGTATTCGGCTGTCAGCTTGGAATACACTATTTTTTGGCTTGTATATAAACCGTAATAACCCGATAGCAGGTAGCTTACCGCGCAGGCTATTGCAAAAAATAGTATTCCGCCGGTGCCAAAAACCTCTATACTTAAAACCATTGAAGCTATAGGGCAATTCATAACTGCACAAAACATAGCAATAAATCCTATTGCTGCGGCAAACGCAGGGTTAATGCCAAGCAAACCGCCTGCAAAACAGCCGAGCGTTGCGCCTACGAAGAAAGTAGGCACCATTTCACCGCCTTTAAGTCCGCAGCCTATCGTTATCGCCGTAAAAACAGTTTTCATAACGAAGTCGTAAGGTCTTGCTTTGCCTTCTTCGATAGCGGTCTTTATAATGCTCATTCCCGTGCCGTTATAGGTTCTGCTCTTAAAAATCAGGGTGAGCACAACTATGATTGCGGCACCTGAGAGTATTCTCAAATATTCGTTTTTTATGTATTTTTTAAATAGCTTTTCAGTGCCGTGCAGGGAAAAGCAAAACGCTATGCTTACTGCGGCGCATATGCCGGCAAGAACAACTATTTGAATTATGCTTACGGCTCCCGGCTTCGGAATCTCAGAAAGTTTAAATCTTACCGCTTCAACGCCCAGCATTTTTGTTATAGCATATGCGGTCAATGAGCTTGTAATGCAGGGCACAAGAGCCGAATAATAAACCACGCCTATGCTTATAACCTCAATCGCAAATATTGTCGCTGTAAGGGGCGTGCCGAACAAAGCTGCAAACAGTCCGCTCATGCCGCACAGAGTGATAAGATGTAAATCTTTTTCCTTAAGGCGTATAAGTCTGCCGAACTGATTTCCTATTGCGCCGCCGATTTGCAGTGCTGCGCCTTCGCGTCCCGCCGAGCCGCCTCCTAAATGAGTGAGAACGGTGCTGACGAAAATAAGCGGAATAAGCAGTAACGGTACTTTTTCGGTTGTTCTTATAGAATTGATTACATTATTTGTTCCGACTTTCATTTCAACTTTGCACAGCTTATATAAACCGACTATTGCAAGCGCCGAAACGGGCAGAATAAAAATGAACCAATAATGCCTTGAAAATTGCTCGCTTACGAAATCTATGCTTTTATCAAAAGCCGCGCCTATGAATCCGCACAAAACGCCCGTAAGCGAAGCGATGATTATCCATTTTAAAAATACGAATACAAAGTTGCCGGCGGAAATGATTTTGTGTTTAACAATACCTAAAAAATTATTCATCAAATCCACCGTCTTTTTTTGTAAGAAGTCCGCCTTTGTACATAAGGTGAGTTGCTAAAAGTGCTGTAACAACGCCAATAACTATTAGTATGCCTGTTTGAATACCGCCGTTGATTGCAAGCACGATAAGAATTACCGCAAGAGGAGCGACAGCTAATTTGTAGTGCTTGTAGAAATAGCCTGCGCCGATTGCGCCGAAAAGGCAAGGGAGTATTTGTTGGAACGCAGGATAAAGCGGCGAGTCGGGACTGGTTATAGATGTGATAAAGCCCGTTACCGACATAAGCAGAACGCCTAAAGCAATGATGACAGTTGTCACAATGGAACTTACTGCAACTGCGATTGTGGATATTACTTCGCCTTCCTCTTCCGTCGCGGAATAACCCGTTGTTTCAAGCGCACTGATGGTGCAGGGGAGCTTTAAATTCGCAATATTGCCCGTAACAAAGCTTAAATATGTTCCCGCCGCGCCAAGCAAAGGTGCGTAAGAAATTACTTCAATTACAGCCGTGGGGTAGAATATTACCGCAACTGCCGCCAGACCTTTGAAAAAGTATTCTGCTTTAGGCCAAGCGTTAAAATGCACGCTGATTGCAACGGGTATGCAAAGGAATATTGCCAATGCTGCCGCCGTCCATATTCTTCCCCAAGTGTGGGTTTTGTTAAAATAATCGCTCATATCAGTACCTCCATTCAACAATGTAAGCTGAAGGCAGGAAGTGATTTACAAGCAATACTACTCCCATTCCCAAAAACATACTTAAGGGCATTGCAAAGCTTTCAAGCTTTTGCAACTTTGGAATTTTTTTAATCAAATATGTAAAAATAAGCATAAAGGCAACAGAACTTAAAAGTCCGGTAATGGAAAGCGTTCCCGCGCCGTCGCCGATAATGTCTGCATTTTTGTCGCCCGTGCCGAGTATGGCTCTGCCGATAAAAGCGCAGATTAAGCCTATAAATGCCGCCGCGCTCATAAGGTTTGCCCAAACCTTGTCTTTTCCTACCGCTTTGCCTATACCTGTTTGTAGCTTTTTTAGCACAAACGGAAGTATAACAAGCGGCATAACCGACCCCACAGTCATAACCCACGCCACGGTGGAGAACTGTTCGGGACTTGTGATTGCGGCAGAAATACCTGCACTGTTGCCCATAGCGTTAAGCGCTGCCTGAGCAGAGGAGGTTTCATATTGTAGGTTTCCTATAACAGTCAGTCTTATCCATGGGAGAACAACGCCCAGAGCGCTTGAGAGCACAATAACCGTTGCAACTATTGAGATGGCGGGTGCTATGGAAAAAAGAGCCGATTGAAGGGCAGTGCTTTTCATCTTTTGTGAAGATATGCCAAGCTCTTTTCCTCTTTTGATTGCTCTTACAAGAAAGAAGGTTGACTGAACAAGCACAAAGAGTACCACGCCAAAGCCCAAAATATACATAAATGATGACGATTTAAAATCCATTTATAACCCCAAAAATAAACATATTTACGCAATTATATATATTATAAAATATTTGTTATAAAAAATCAATAAAAACAATAATAACTCTAAAAATTTAGCGATATTTGATAAAAAAGAAGAAATATTTTGTGCATGTATAATAAAATACAGCCTTTTATTGGCATAAAGTGCTTTATTTTTTGTGTTCTGTATGGTAAGATATTTATTTGACAGGAGAATTAGATATGAATGATGTAATTAAAATTGAAACCCTGCTTGAAGGCGTGAGAATGATGCGCTGCAAAACAAGCAGATTTAAAAACACTTCAATAAGCGTCAGATTTGCGCTTAACCTTGAAGAAGAAACGCTTAATTCTTATGTCGCCTTGTGCGGACTTCTTCGCTATACTTCGGCGGCGTATAAGGAAAATGTTGAACTCGAAAAGAAGCTTGCTTCACTCTACGGAGCAAATTTCAGTGCTTCTTCATTAAAAAGGGCTGATGCGCTTATATTGAAGTTTAATATTGATGTTATAGCGGATAAATTTGCATTGAACGGCGAGGATATTTCCTCTTCCGCTCTTTCGTTTTTGCTCGACACTGTTTTTGAGCCGGATTTGGATGAAAACGGGCTTTTCAAGGAAAAGAATATTAACCGTGAAAAACGCTTGATGCTTGAAGCGATAGAAGCAGATAACAGCGATAAAATGGTTTATTCCGCAAAGCGTTTTGATGAAATTTTTTATCAGGGCGAGGGTGCGGCTTTGTCATCAAACGGTTTTAAAGAGGGCGTGGAGGAGTTAACTCCCGAAAAAGTAACCGACGCTTGGAAAAGGCTTATCTCAGGCGCGGAAGTTTTCATTTGCATTATAGGGGAAAATGACTTTTCTTCGGCGGGAGCAAGCTTTAAAGAAAGATTTGCTTCTTTCGGTAGAAATCCCGAAAAGATTATCATAAAAAAGCACGAAAACCCGAGCGGTGAAATTAAAAGAGTTGATGAATTTCAGCCTCTTTCTCAAGGCAAGCTTGTCCTCGGCTTTAATGCCGACTGTGAGGATAAATACGCTGCAATATTAATGAACGCCGTTTTCGGCTCCGGCGTTAACTCCAAGCTGTTTAAAAATGTGCGTGAAAAGCTGTCGCTTTGCTATTATTGCTCATCGTCATTTTCTTATTTAAAGCGCGCAGTTACAGTGAAAAGCGGCATTGAAAGCAGCAATAAAGAAAAAGCGATTTGTGCTATAAACGAGCAGCTCGAGCAGGTCAAAAAAGGAGATTTCTCCGATGAGGATTTGGCGCTTGCGAAGCTGATGATTGATGAGGTTTACGCTTCTTCAAATGACTCGCCTTCAAGTATAGATACATGGTACGGCTCCTTCATTTTGGATGATGAGATTTACTCCGTTGAAAAGGCGCGAGAACTTATTTCGGAGGTTGACAGAAGCAGAGTTTTGTCGGCTGCGAATTGCTTGAAGCTTGATACGGTTTATGCGCTTTTGGGAGGTGAAAATAATGATTAAAGAGATAAAAAACGAACTCCTCGGCGAGAGCTATTTTAAAATTGAACATAGCTCGGGATTGACTGTTTATGTGATGAAAAAAGAGGGCTATAAATCCTCTTATGCTATCTTTGGAACGGCTTTTGGTTCAGCCGATAATCATTATATTACCGCCGAAAACGATGAGATTACTTTGCCGGACGGCACTGCTCATTTCTTAGAGCATAAGCTTTTTGAGAGTGAAGAAAAGGACGCTTTTGAGCGTTTTTCTCAAACGGGCGCTATGGCAAACGCTTATACTTCTTTTGACAGAACCTGCTATCTTTTCCAATGCAGCAGTAATTTTTATACAAATCTTGAAATCCTGTTGGATTTTGTTCAGTCGCCTTATTTTACCGAGCAAACCGTTGCTAAAGAGCAGGGGATAATCGGTCAGGAAATAAAGATGTATGAGGATTCGCCCGAATGGCAGGCTACTATGGGCGTACTTGCGGCGCTTTATGAAAATTGCGCCGTAAACAAGGACATCGCAGGCGATGTTGAGTCTATCGCCAAAATAACGCCCGAAACGCTTTACAGTGCTTATAATGGTTTTTATAATCTAAATAATATGGTTTTAAGCGTTGTCGGCGATGTTGACCCCGCAAAGGTTTTGGGGGTTTGCGACAGGACGCTTAAAACCGAAAACAGCAAAGCTGCAAGGAGCGTTGTTTCTACCGAACCGCTTGCCTCCTTTAAGAAAAAAAGCGTAAAAAAAATGCAGGTCGGCTTGCCGATTTTTGCTTTCGGATATAAGGAACCGCACACAGGAATTAAAACTTTAAAAGAGAAGATTTTAACTATTATTTTGAATCAGGTTTTAATAGGAAATATGTCGCCTCTTTACCAGTCTTTGATAGAAGAAGGCTTGATTAACGATGAATTTGAGAGCGAATATTTCACCTCGAGGAACTATTCCGCCGTGCTTTTCACAGGAACTTCAAAAGATCCCGAGGCTGTAAAGGTTAAATTCGAACAGGAAGTAAATAGAGTGCGTGAAAACGGCATAGATAAAGAGCTTTTTGACTGTATAGTAAAAGAGCTTTACGGTGATTATATAGTGTTTTTCAACTCTGTTGAACGCCTCGCAAACGCACTTTGCGAGTGTGAATTTTCGTCTTACGGGCTCTTTGATGAAATGGAAATATATAAGGCGGTTACAGTGGATGATGCGCAAGAGCTTTTGAAAGAAAAATACAATCCCGAAGCGTCGTCGATTTCAATAATTATAGGAGAATAAATCAATGGATAAAGTCAAAGTAGTATTTGAAGGATTGGGGATAGCCTTCAATGTTTCCCCGGTGGCGTTCGGCACCGTTGCAAAGTACGGTCTTATCATAGCTATCGGTTATACCATAGCCGTTGTGATGGGCGGTATGAGGGCGTATAAGTGGAGAATGAGCATAGACGCAATGCTCGATATAGCTATTTGGGGAACCCTCGCAGGCATAGTAGGCGCAAGGTTATATTATGTATTCAGTACGTGGGATTACTATCATAACCATTTGGGCGAGATTTTTAAAATTTGGAACGGCGGACTTGCTATTTACGGCGGACTGATTGCCGCTTTGATTGCAGCGTTTATTGTTTGCGTTGTCAAAAAGCTGAGCATTACAAATCTGCTCGATTTATGCGCTATGAGCTTTCTTCTGGCTCAGGGCATAGGCAGATGGGGCAACTTCTTTAATCAAGAGGCGTTCGGTACTAACACAACAACTGCACTCTTTAGAATGTATAGCGAAAAAACAAGGGATTATTTGCTTTCGGTGCAGGCTGATTTGGCGGCGAGGGGGGTAACGGTTTATCCAGACAGACCCGTTCATCCGACTTTTCTTTATGAAAGCGTGCTTTGTCTGATAGGCTTTGTTATTTGCAGAATCATTTGCAATAAATTCCGCAAATTCAGAGGCGAAATTTTCGCCTTATACTTAGTTTGGCACGGTGCCGTAAGGTTTTTCATCGAAGGCATCAGAACAGACAGTCTTTATATAGCCCATACAAATATCCGAGTTTCGCAGCTTGTTTCCGCCATTATGGTATTAGGCGGTATAATTTGGCTTATTTTAGGCTTCATCTATGCTAAAAAGCATCCGCTCCATCAGGAAATCAGGCACAAGAAATTGGAAGGCGAAAAGATAGATTGGAAAAACAAGGCTCCCCACGAGCCGGGATTTGATAAAAACGGCAATTGGGTAAGAGAAGGTTATATCGACCCCGAATATTCTCATAAATTTGCCCGAGCCAAAAAGCGGGATAACAGTGAAAAAGAAACAGATAATGACAAAGAACAAGCGGAAGAAGAAACAGTAGTAGAGACAGTAGAAGATACGGAGGCGGAAAATGACGATAATTGACGGTAAAGAGGTTTCCTTGGCAGTGAAAAACAGAATTGCCGAGCAGGTAAAGCAAAGCGGCATAAAACCCGGTCTTGCGGTAATTATAGTAGGAAACGACCCTGCTTCAAGAGTATATGTGAACAATAAGAAAAAGGCTTGCGAGTATTGCGGCTTTTTGAGCGAGGAATATGCGTTGCCGGAAAGCACAACTCTCGACGAACTCCTTTCGCTTATACATAAACTTAATGAAGACGATAAAATTGACGGTATACTTTGTCAGCTTCCGCTTCCTAAGCATCTTGATGAAAAAGAGGTTATCGCCGCAATTTCGCCCAAAAAGGATGTTGATGCGTTCAGCGAAGTAAATGTCGGAAAAATAATGATAGGCGATTATTCGTTTTTACCGTGTACTCCCGCAGGCGTAATGGAACTGCTTAGCTACTATAATATCGAGGTTGCGGGCAAAAATGCCGTAGTTATAGGAAGAAGCAATATTGTAGGCAAGCCTATGGCTATGCTTTTGCTTCACGCCGACGCCACGGTTACAGTCTGTCATTCAAAGACAAAAGGCATTAAAGAAATTTGCAGAAAAGCCGATATAATCGTAGTTGCAACAGGGCGCAGAAATACTCTTACTGCCGATATGGTGAAAGAGGGCGTTACGGTTATTGATGTCGGTATGAACAGAGATGAAAACGGTAAGCTCTGCGGCGATGTAGATTTTGAAAGCGTTAAAGAGAAAGCCGATTTTATCACTCCCGTTCCCGGCGGTGTAGGACCTATGACAATCGCTATGCTTATGCAAAACACACTCAGCGCCTATAAAAATAATAGAAAATAAAATTATTTGTTGACAAATTATATGCACTGTGTTAAAATACCAACTGCCGCATACCAAGGGCGTATTATATATTAATACATAAAGCGTTCAGCTGCCCGCCGTAGCGAGACTGAAAAGGGAAGGTAAAAAGAGATGTATGCTGTAATCGTAACAGGCGGAAAGCAGTACAAGGTTGAAGAAGGCGATGTTATCTATATCGAAAAGCTCGCTGCTGAAGAAGATTCAACCGTTACTTTTGATAAGGTTGTAGCTCTCAACGCTAAGTCCTTAAAAGTAGGTACTCCGTATGTTAAAGGCGCTTCTGTTGAAGGCAAGGTTCTTAAGAACGGTAAAGCAAAGAAAATCGTTGTTATGACTTATAAGCCCAAGAAGAACGAAAAGCGCAAGATGGGTCATCGTCAGCCTTACACAAAGGTTGAGATTACCAAAATCAATCAGAGAACACCAAAAGCAGCCAAGGAAGCTGCCGAATAATGACTTCGGTTGTATTTTTTGAAACCGAAAAAGGCTTAAGCGGCTTTGAAATATCAGGTCATTCGGGTGCGGGCGAGAGCGGTTATGATATTGTTTGCAGTGCAATAAGCTCTGCGGCAATAATGGCGGCTAACACCTTAACCGAGATTCTTCATTTAGCTTCTGAGCAAAAGGTTGAAGAAGGGTATCTGTATATAGAGGTTTCACAAATTCCGAAAGCACAGGATGTTTTAAGAGGCTTGGAGCTGCATTTAAAGGAGCTGCAGGCGCAATATCCGAAAAATTTAACTGTATCTTATAGGAGGAAAAAATGATGATTAGATTAAATATCCAATTATTTGCTCATAAAAAAGGTATGGGTTCAACCAAAAACGGCAGAGATTCCATGTCAAAGCGCCTTGGCGCTAAGAAGGCTGACGGTGAGTTTGTTCTTGCCGGTAACATTCTCTATAAGCAGAGAGGAACTCATATTCATCCGGGCAATAATGTAGGTATTGGCAGTGATGATACGCTTTATGCTAAGATTGACGGTAAGGTTAAGTATGAAAGATACGATAAAAACCGCCGTAAGTTATCAGTTTACGCAGTAGAGCAGTAAGAGATTACGGAGAAAGCGGATAAAACCGTGCAGACTTTATTTATACTTAGTCTTTGCCGATTTTCAGCGCGATTCATAATCTTTTTAACAAGAATACAAGCAGGATTTTTTATCCTGCTTTTTTCTTTTTCACAATCTGCACTTTTCTCTCATATTATAAATTGATTAAAGATTATTCTTTATTCACTAAATTTTAGGAGGAAAAAATATGCCTAATAAAAATGCCGAACTCAACAATCGGCAAAACGGTTGCGAGCGCCCGTTTAAAAACGCAATAGCCGCAGATGTAAACAGGATTTATGATTCTTGCGCAGATAGAGATTGCCTTGAAGATTTGGAAGTGATTTTTCCTGTTCAGGCAGCCGAATTGCTTGAAAACGCATGTTCGGTAAAAGCAAGAAGCGCCGAAATATTAACAGCTTACACAAGTTTGGATGAAGTGTCTTACAACAGAGGTTGTTATGCTGTTGAATGTGAATACTATTTTCTTGTAAACTGC
>CADBNM010000055.1 GCA_902796055.1 Oscillospiraceae bacterium | reverse complement strand
ATTATAGATAGTATGAGAACCGTTTTCTAATTTTGCGTAAATAGTCTGTGATTGTTCTATTTCGATAGGCTTTTCATAGGTTGTCCACTCACCATCGTCTATTTTATACTGAATAGCCGCACTGTTTAAATTCGGATTATAAATGCCTACCATTCCGTTATAATCGTAAAATTCGGGTTTTGAAAGCGCAACTATATTGCCGTCAGACACTCTGCCGGACAAATCCTTTACACGCACATCTATTGAATCGTTGTTCAAAGTCGATTGTACGGTGATATCAAGATTCTTTGTACTTGGATTCACATCGGTCCAATCCTGACCGCCGTTTAAGCTGTAAGCATTTATGCCTGAGGTAACATCGCTTGCTTCAATTCTTACCGAACTGGAATTAGTAGCGGCATTTGTGTTAATATCAACATTATTTACAACAGGAGCCTCAGGGTCAATATGAACTGTAACTACTGCCGCAGTCTCACATATATTACCGGCAACATCTTTTGAATAAATGTAATAAGTACCGTTGCTAACATTTGTAAAAGTATAGCTGCCGTTAAGATTATTATCATCAAGCGCCACCCAGTTATACTGCCCTGCAGTTTGAGTGCAACTGTAATACTTAACGCCCGATTTGCCGTTATATGCCGTTGCATTAGCATCATCAGCCTGAACGGTTATAGAAACATTATTTTGACTCCAACCTGTTTCGGAAACTGTTGCAGTAGGCGTGTTCGGCTTTTTAGCGTCAATATGACTTATTACAACCGTTTCTCTGACAGCGGGATTAAAAATATAATCTCTTAACCCAACATAAACGGTGCGGTTAGAATAAAAGTCTCTATAATCGTTCTCCTGCCAAGCATAAGTGTTTTGGTCAAGCGAGAAAGAATAGGGAGACGGATGAAGCCCTGCACCTGAATCCGAAGCACCTATAACTTTAAGTCTTACCGGACCCTTAGTCCACCCGTCTTCCGGTGGCGGAATCATAATTACTCCTTCAAGCGTAGGCGCAGTTGTATCGTTTGTGTATTCTATAATAGTATAAGGGCGCATTGAAGAAGTTGTGTACTCTCTTGTAGCAAAAGCACGCCAACGGTAATTATGGTTTGTTTCTTCCTCGCTCTTAAATATTATACCTCTATTAACCTTTGTGGCTTTTACCCAAAGATTAACAGCTTGCGCAATATTGAATTTATACCAATAAGGATTACCCGGAATATCGCCAGAGTTACTGCTGATATTCCTTCGGCTCATAGTGCTTGTAGAAGCAAAACCGGGTCTTTTATTCCAAGTGGTCTGGCTTGTCCAAGTATCGTTAACAACAAACGGTTGAACAACGGTAGTTGATGTTTCGCCTGTAGTTTCACGAGTCCAAAAATATGCACTATGTATTGTGGCGCCGCGCTTAATTGCTTCAGGCATAGTAAAATATGTTAACGCTCTGCCGTAACCGTATCCGGTATCTCTGCCGAAACAGGCAAGCACTTCATTATTATAACAGGTTGACGGAGTGCCCGTATAAATTCCCGTATCTAATGTGGCGGAAATGTGACCGCTGCCTGTTGACATAATAGAAGCGCCGGGAATTGTAATAACAAGGTCGCCGTATTCCGAAATGTCAATATTGGACCTATCGGGAATATCAATTCCCAAAGTGTAGCTGTCATCGTCGTTTTCCTGCAATGTATATTCGCCCCTGCCGAAAATTTCGCCTACAACTGCTTCCGACTCGAGATTTTCGGTAGATAAAATCGGAGCACCTATGGTTTGTGCCACTTGCTTAGTTTCATTATTTACTATCGCTATGCTACCGTCTTCTTGTAAAACAGGAGTGCTGTCCTCTGACGAAAGAGTAAAAGACACTTTTTCGGCATCGTCAACATCCGTAAGCACAATTTTTTCGTTAACACCATTTAACTGCGGCTCAACGCTAAGAGAAGTTCCCTCACCGTATGCATCATCATATTTAAATGAAGCTGTACTGTCGCCTTCACTTCCTTCAACATATCCCGATTCAGAAGCAACCGCAGTTGAAACAGCAGCGAAAATCGGAGAAATACGCAGTGTGCCTGCTTGCGCTGCAGGAACAGTTGCTTTTTCTTTCTTCACAGTTACGCTGTTTGGAATCAGTGTAAAAGATGAATTATTGAAGGATGCATTTATACCGTTTTTAATATTGGAAGAAATGTTTACTCGGTAATCATTTTCACCGTTAGTATAATCAAAGCCTCGCTCTTTAAGCGCTTTATCTTTCTGTTTTACAATGGAAATATCTTTTGAAGTCAGATTTCCTTTTTCGTCTTTAAATGTAACCGGCTCTGAAAATCCGTAAGAAGTTACTGAGCCGTTACTGTTTTTCATAGCAATTACTCTGCTATCCTCCATAGCAGTTTTATCCAGCCCGATAACGTGCTTTGTGCTGACAATTTGCTTTATGTAGCCTGAAAGAAACGACCTTGCTTCTATCGTTTCTCTAAAACGCTTTGTTGTAAAAACAACGGTAAGCGTTCCGATAACCATTAAAAATGCAAGAATTATGCACAAACATTTTTTGCTTATCTTTTTAACTTTTGCCATAATTTACTCCTCTTATTGTAAATTCTTCTCCAGCACGACCATACCGTTAAATGATTGGGCGTTTTCCTTTTTGGTATAGCCGTTCTTGCGGTAAAAGTCTACCGCTTCCTCGCGGGAGGACAAAATAGAATAACACAAATTGT
>CADBNM010000054.1 GCA_902796055.1 Oscillospiraceae bacterium | reverse complement strand
TAGTTTCGTTATTGTGTTCAATGCTCTGCTTTGCAAGAGTTATTTCGCTTTCTTTTCTGATAGCCTCTTCATCAAAATCTGAAGCATTGTTTCTCAAAGTTTCAATCACCAAATTTGAATCGGCGGTTGAAGTGTATATTTCCTGATTTTCTTTTTCGATTTTTTCAAGTTCTTCTTCGCAGACTTCATACTGCGAGGAAGCGATTGAAATTTTGCGTTCCTGCTCCTTGAGTTTATCACCGCTCTTGTTGATTAAATCGAGCCACAAACCGATTTCAAGATTTTTCTTGTCCTCGGAGAGCACAAGAAATTTTTCAGCCTTTTCGGACTGCACTCTCAACGGCTCAACTCTGCCTTCGAGTTCTGCGAGTATATCGAGCAGGCGCACCATATTTTCTTCCGCCTGAGCGAGCTTGCGCTGAGCGTCCTGCCTGCGGTAACGGTAACGGCTTATGCCTGCCGCTTCTTCAAATATCTCGCGGCGTTCATTGGACTTTGATGATATAATATCCGCAATTTTGCCCTGAGAAATAATCGAATAACCGTCTCGCCCGAGACCCGTATCCATGAACAGCTCGTTTACATCCCTGAGCCTTACGGTTGCGCCGTCAATGATATATTCGCTCTCGCCCGAGCGGTAGTAACGCCTTGAAACGGAAAGCTCGTCCTTATCAAAATCAATCTGCCTGTCGCTGTTATCGAGCACCAACGTTACCTGCGCAAAGCCGAGCGGTTTACGGTCAGCCGTGCCGCCGAAGATAACATCTTCCATTTTGGAGCCTCTGAGGTTTTTTGTGCTCTGTTCGCCGAGCACCCACCTTACAGCGTCCGAAACATTGGATTTGCCCGAACCGTTAGGCCCCACGACGGCGGTAATGCCCTTGTGGAAATTGAGCACCGTTTTATCGGGGAAGGACTTAAAGCCCTGAAGTTCAATACTTTTTAAAATCATTCGTTAATTACCTTTACTTCGTATTCTTTCAAGGAAGAATCTGCTTTTATTTTCACATCGTAACCCATCTCTTTTAAATGAGCGATGTTGATTTTTTTCTGACCTGCCATTTGGGATATGTACCTTTCGCCTACCGCAAGGGTGACAGTCCCCTTCTCTTTGCCTTCGAGCACAGCTAAAGCGTTTTTTAAATAAATCCTGCCGAGACAAAGCTCCTTGAATGCGGGGTGATATGCGCCTGCGCTCATTTCGCCCTCAACGCCTTCGCTTGCGTGAAGCCCGAGGCGGATTATTTTTATTCCCGCTCTTTCAAATATCGGTATGAGCTTTACGCACAGGTTTACCGCTTCATCAACGCTTTGCGGTTTAAACTCGTCTGACTTATAGAGCCTGTCCAGCTCAGTGCCTTTTAAAACGACTGTCGGATATATTCTTACGGTTGCGGGTTTGAGCGAAGCCAAACGCTCTGCAGTGAGTATCGCCTTTTCGTCGGTATCTCCGTAAAGCCCCGTCATCATCTGCAGTCCCAACTCAAAGCCTTTGGCTTTAATGAGCTCCGACGCATTTATAACATCTTCCGCCGTATGCCCTCTGCGGTTAAGCGAAAGGACCTCATCGTCCATACTCTGTGCTCCAAGCTCTATCGCTCTGACATCATATCCCTTTAAGAAATCGAGTATTTCTTCATCAATACAGTCGGGACGGGTGGAAATTCTTATGCCGTTAAATTTATCCTTAAACGGCACCGTCGCTTCCAAAAGCTCGGTCATATACTCTTTTGGTATCGCCGTAAACGAGCCGCCGAAAAATGCAATTTGATTTTTATTGTCGCCGCCCGTTTCAAGCGCTCGTCCGAGTGCAGCGGAAACCTCCTCTTTCGTCACTTTCGCAGTCTGTCCCGATATTATGTGTTGATTGCAAAATGAACACATATGAGGGCAACCCTCGTGAGGGACAAAGATGGAAACATTGCTCATAGTCCCATGAGCCTCAAGGCTTCCTTGGCGGCAAGCTGCTCAGCCTTTTTCTTCGACCTGCCCTCGCCTTTGCCTATAATGTTTGAATTAAGCTTTACAGCGACTATGAAGCGCTTGTCGTGGTCGGGTCCCGTTTCGCCTATGGTTGCATATTCAATTCGCTCTTCGGGATTTTTTTGAATAATCTCTTGAAGCTTTGTTTTGTAATCGGTGTTAATTTCAATTGCCTGCTCTTGGGCGCCGACAATGAAGTGAAGAACAAACTTTTTAGCCTGTTCCATTCCGCCGTCAAGATAAATGGCGGCAATAAGCGCCTCAAATGCGTCGGCAAGAATTGACGGGCGGTTTTTGCCGCCTGTGTGCAACTCGCCTTTGCCTAAGAAAAGGTATTCGCCCAAATCAATTTCTTTTGCGAATGCATACAACGCCTTTTCGCAGACAAGCGCCGCACGAACCTTAGTCAGTTCACCTTCCGGAAAGTCCCTGTGATTTTTAAAAAGATACTCCGCAGTAATTATTCCCAGAACCGAATCACCCAAAAATTCAAGGCGTTCATTATAAAGCACTCCGCCTTTTTCATTGGCATAAGAAGAATGAGTAAGCGCGGTTGTTAAAAGCGATTTATCCTTAAATTCATAATTAATTTTCTTCTCTAAATTCTGCATCATTCCATAAGCGATTTTATTAAATCGACTAATCCTCCTACATCGGTTATGCCGTAGAGGTCGTCCTCGTCGGCAATAAAATCAAATTCGCGGCTCATCTCAAAGAGCATATCTATGACATCCTCTTCCTCAGCCCTGATTTGTTCAAATGTCGTTTGATTTGTAATATCTTCTTCATCAATCTCAAAATGCTCGGAAATATATTTTGTTAAGCTTTCAAAAATCATTTTACTTCCTCCGTTTAGTCGTTCACTTGTCGGCATTTAAAGTTAATTTCTTACAGATATACATATTATATAATAATATTTTTAGGTTACTAAGTCAACATTAAAACTTAAAAAAATATAATAAAAAGCCCGCCTTTTAACAAAAGACGGACTGCAGACTGTCGAAAAAGTGGCTAAAACCGTGCAGACAAAATTATTTTTATAAATTTTATTATTATTTAAGTTTTGCGGAAATTTTTGTATAAAATAAATAAATTCAACTAATTGGCAAGGGAACCCGCTGAAATCACATAGTTTCAGCGGGTTTGCACTTTTTCAACATCTGCTATTCTATTTCAAAACCTGTTTAAAGTCGCTTAGCGCTCTTTCGGCAAGAGCGGCATAGCGAGCTTTTTTATCACGGATTTTCGGCTCTATAGGCGGCAGTATGCCGAAGTTTGCGCCCATAGGCTGGAAGTCCTTTACGCTTTCATCGGTTATATAAGCGGTAAGCGCGCCGAGCATGGTGGTTTTCGGGAACACAAGCGGCTGCTTGCCAAGCAGATAATTTGCGGCGTTTATGCCCGCTAAAATTCCGCTTGAAGCGGACTCCATATAGCCCTCAACGCCCGTTATCTGCCCTGCAAAAAAGATGTCGGGCTCGCTCTTTAAATTCAGCGACTTTGTAAGCAGTTTCGGAGAATTGATAAAAGAGTTGCGGTGCATTACACCGTAACGCACGAAATCGGCGTTATGTAAAGCGGGAATGAGAGAAAAAACTCTTTTTTGTTCGCCGAATTTCAAGTTGGTTTGAAATCCGACAAGGTTATACATTGTACCCGCCGAGTTCTCTTTTCTCAATTGCAAAACAGCCCACGCCCTGTGCCCCGTTTTCGGGTTTATAAGTCCCACGGGCTTCATAGGTCCGAAACGGATTGCGTCCTTTCCGCGCGAGGCTAATTTTTCTATAGGCATACAGCCTTCGTATACATCAAAATCTTTCACAAGCGCGGTTTCGGCACTCACAAGTTCCGACCAGAAATGCTCGTATTCCTCTTTATTCAAAGGACAGTTTAAGTAGTCGTCCTCGCCGCCTCTGTCATAACGAGAGGCGAAAAAAGCAAAATCCTTATCAATACTTTCGGCGCTTACAATGGGCGCAGCGGCGTCATAAAACGAAAGTGCTTCTCCGCATTTTTCGCTGATTTTTTCGGCAAAAACATCAGCCGTAAGCGGCCCTGTAGCTACAATTACGACGCCCTCGGGAAAGTCGCTTACAACCTCGTTTATAAGCTCAATATTCGGATGAGATTTAACCTTTTCGGTGACTAAAGCAGAGAAAATAACCCTGTCAACCGCAAGTGCTCCGCCTGCCGCAACCTCGCACCTTGCGGCACTTTCAAGGCAAACCGAACCGAGCGTTCTCATCTCCTCCTTTAACAGCCCCGCCGCCGACTCGACGCGCTTGGCTTTAAAGGAATTTGAACACACAATTTCGCAAAAATTTTCACTTTTATGAGCAGGCGAAAACTGCTTAGGCTTCATTTCATAAAGCTTGACCTTAATGCCCCTGTCGGCTGCCGCAACAGCCGCTTCACAGCCCGCAAAGCCTGCTCCTATTACAGATAATGTTTTTTGCATAATTTTTTCAGGGAGAGCATTTGCCCTCCCTGCCCTTTACTGTTTTTTTGTTTTCTTTTCTATTTTTTTGGAGTAGCCGCAGCCGTCCTTAAGGCAGGCAAGCACTCCGCCCTTTTGCTTAAAGAGCGTGCCGCCGCAGTCGGGGCATAACTCCTTAGTCGGCTCATCCCAAGTCATAAAATCGCACTCGGGATAATTCGAGCAGCCGAAGAATTTATAGCCTCTCTTGGACTTCTTACGAATCATATCGCTGCCGCATTTCGGGCATTTGCCCTCGGCGTTTACAACGAAGGGCTTGGTGTTACGGCACTTGGGGTAATTCGGGCAAGCAAGAAATTTGCCGAACCTGCCGACCTTGATTACCATTTTTGCACCGCACTTATCGCAAACTACATCCGTTTCTTCATCTTTAAGTTTGATTTTTACGCCGTCCATTTCCTTCTTAACATTGGAAAGGTTCTTTTCAAAGTCATCGTAAAAATCGTGGAGCATTTTTATATAGTCCATTTCGCCCTGACCGATATTATCAAGGTTTTGCTCCATTTGCGCAGTGAATTTAACATCAACGATTTTCTTGAACTTATCCTCGAGCAAATCGGTTATTGCTATACCGAGCTCCGTAGGCTTAATGTGCCTGCCCTCGCGCACAACATATTCCCTTGAAAGGATTGTTGTTAAAATCGAAGCGTAGGTACTCGGTCTGCCGATACCGTTTTCTTCAAGAGTTTTTATGAGCGTTGCTTCTGTGTACCTTGCGGGAGGCTGGGTAAAGTGCTGCTCGCCCTCTATATTCTTTAAGCGAAGCATATCTTCCTTATTAAGCACGGGGAGCGCGCCGCTGTTTTCTTCCTCGTCGTCTGCAGCCTCATAAAGCTTGGTGTAGCCTTCAAATCTCACGGTATATCCCGACGCTTTAAAGAGATAGTCTCCCGCCGTGATATCAACCTTTACGGTATCCTGCAGGCAGTCCGCCATAAGAGAAGCGACATAGCGTTCCCAGATGAGCTTATAAAGCTTATACTGGTCGCGGGTTGCCTTGGAATTTTTAAACACCTCGGGAGTGATTAAAATATTGGTAGGACGGATAGCCTCGTGACCGTCCTGAACATTGTTTTTCTGCTTAAAATATCTCGGCTTTGAAGGCACAAATTCGCTGCCGTAATTATCGGTTATAAACTGCTTTGCAGCGCCTCTTGCCTCTTCGGAAATACGAAGTGAGTCGGTTCTCATATAAGTGATAACACCGAGGGTGCCGAAGCCCTCTACATCAATGCCTTCATACAGCTCTTGGGCTACCTTCATAGTCCTTCTCGACTGGAAGCCGAGCCTTCTTGAAGCCTCCTGCTGCATAGTGGAAGTAATAAACGGAGGCTGGGGAGACTTATGGCGCACGGATTTTGTAACATTAGAAACTATATACTGCGCGCCGTCAAGCTCCGAAAGGATAGCATCGGACTGCTCCTTGTTTTTTATCTTGAGCTTTTTGCCGTTTTTGCCGTAAAACGCTGCGGAAAAAACCTTCTTTGAAGCAGGCGGATTAAACTTTGCGTTAATCGACCAATACTCCTCGGGCTTGAACGCCTCAATTTCCTTTTCCCTGTCTACAACCAGCCTAAGCGCAACGGACTGAACTCTGCCTGCGGAAAGTCCTCTGCGGATTTTCTGCGAAACAAAGGGGCTGAGCCTGTAGCCCACAAGGCGGTCAAGTATTCTTCTTGCCTGCTGGGCATTTACCAAATCCATATCAATCGCTCTCGGATTTTGCATGCCTGCGGCAATACCGCTTTTGGTGATTTCATTGAAGGTTACTCTGTCGGCAGCACTCATATCAAGCCCCAAGATGGAAGCCAAGTGCCATGAAATAGCCTCTCCCTCGCGGTCGGGGTCGGTTGCGAGCAAAACCTTGTCGCTCTTTTTAGCCTGCTCAATCAGGTCGTTTACAAGAGCGCTTTTGCCTGTTACTATAGAATATTTGGGCTCAAAATCGTGCTCGACATCAACGCTCAGCTTGTTGCCGGGTAAATCCCTGACATGACCGTTAGACGCAACAACATTATAGTCCTTGCCCAAGTATTTTTTAATTGTGGATTTTTTAGTAGGTGACTCAACGATTACAAGTGTTGACATAGTGTTTTTGCCTTTCTATATTTGCTCATATACTCCGCCGCCCAAGGCTCTTACTGCATCAATAAGCTCAAGGCTCGTCAGGTGCGACAGAACCTCGCCGAGCGTCAGACCCGTTGCGGCGCTGATTTCATTTACATGCCTTTTGCCGAATTCAAGGCTGTCATAAACCAACCTTGTTTTAGGCGATAAATCGGGAAACTGCTTTTTTTCGCTCAAGTCGAAAGCAATCTCCTTGTCAACCGACTCAATTTTAGTGGTCGGCAAATCATCATACATATCTTCGGGCTCGCTTATATCATAAACCGCAGCCCTTTCAATATCAATTTGAGGATATTTTTCTTTATATTCCTCTAAAATATCCCTTACTCCGAAAACGGCTTTTGCGCCATCCTTTAACAAATAGTTTACTCCCTCAAATTCGGGATTGTATATGCCGCCGGGAACGGCGAAAACATCTCTGCCGAAGCTCTTAGCGTCCCTTACGGTTATGAGCGAGCCTGATTTTTTGCCCGCCTGAATAACGACTGTGCCTAGACTTAATGCCGCTATAAGCCTGTTGCGAAGCGGAAAGGTGTTCCTTGAAGGCGGTGTTCCGGGCGGAAACTCGCTCACAAGTGCACCCTTTGAAACTGCCGCGCGCCTTACGGCCTCGTTGCTCTTTAAATGCTCAACATCAAGTCCGCAGCCTAAGATTATTACCGTTTTTCCGCCTGCCGCCAAAGCGCCTGCGTGAGAAGCACTGTCAACGCCCAAAGCGCCGCCGCTTACGACGCATACTCCGCCCGTGGCAAGCGAGTATGAAAGCCTTGTGGCAACATTTATGCTATAATTCGAGGCTTTTCTTGCGCCTATAACGGATACCATAGGCACGGCGTTAAAATCAATGTTTCCAAGCACATAAAGCACTGCGGGAGCCGCCGAAATATCTTTGAAGGAGAGGGGATATTCTTCGTCGTCGGGCGTTAAAACTCTATAGCCCTTTTCTTCGCAGATTTTAAGCGTTTTTTCAGCCCTGCTCAAATTCTTATCAAGCAGCTTCGCAAGCCTTTTTTCACCGATTTTCAGCTCGGAATAATCCTTTTTATTATAGAACTGCTCTATAGTGCAAGCCCTTAAATAATTACTGAGGCTCGCGCCTATACCGACAGCATTTTGAAACCAAATCCAATAAAGTTTATTACTCATTTTGTTATTTCATACATCAAAACGGTTGCCGCCTGAGCCGCGTTTAAGCTCTCGGCTCTGCCCGCCATATGAATTGTAACGGGTTCGCTGATTGAAATAAGCTCCTCGCTGAGCCCGTCGCCCTCGTTGCCGACCGCGACAATACAGGCGTCTTTGCCCGATATTGCGCTGACATCCTCAGCCGAAGCGTCCGGCACTGCCGCATAAAGGCTCATACCGTTATTCTTGGCGTTACTAAGAAATTCAATTTTGCTTTCGGCTTCTATAACGGGAAAACGGAACGCCGCACCCATAGACGCTCTGAGCGCCTTTTGGCTGTAAGCCGAACAGCAACCGCTCACGATTACTCCCGACATACCGAAAGCCTCGGCGGTTCTGATGACCGTGCCGAGATTGCCGGGGTCCCTTAAATTTTCAAGGAAAATATATTCGCCCGAATAATCAATCTTTTCTTTCGCCTTTTTAAGCGCGCAAACACAAAAAATGCCTTGCGGATTTTTTGTGTCCGAAAGCTTTTGGGCTACATGGCTCTCTATAATATAAGTATATTTACTTTTTTTCATTATATACTCACACTCGCCGGAGCCTGCAAGAGCTTCGGTTACAAAGCAGCTTTCTATAGGAATACTGTTTAACGCAGCGTCCTCGCAAAGCCTTACGCCCTCTGCCAAAACCTTGCCCTCGCTCTTTGAAAACGATAACTTTTTTAAAGAGCAGGCGTATTTGATTTTCGGATTATTTCTGCTTGTTATTTTTTCCATTATATTCTCCAAAAAGCAAAATAACAAAATACAGTATAGTAAAAAAAATCAGAAGTTTCAAGCAATTTTTTAAGATTTTTCCGATAAAAAAAATTAACACCCCTAAAGGGGTGTTGAATTTAAAATTATTTTTCAAGCGCAGCCTTTGCTTTTTCTGTGAGAGCTGTGAAAGCTTCAGGGTCTGAAATAGCGATTTCGGAAAGCATTTTACGGTTGAGTTCGATGTCTGCTTTCTTAAGACCGTTGATAAATGTTGAATAGTTCATTCCGTTTTGCTTACAAGCAGCGGAAATTCTGGTAATCCAAAGTCTTCTAAAATCTCTCTTCTTCTGCTTTCTGCCTACATATGCATAGTTGCCTGATTTCATTACGGCTTGCTTGGCGGTTTTGAAGAGCTTGCTCTTCGAGCCATAGTAGCCTTTTGCCATTTTTAATACTTTTTTTCTTCTTTTGCGAGTCATCATCGCACCTTTTACACGAGCCATGTATATCTACCTCCGTTAATAGTTAAGTTTAATATCAATATTATTTATAGGGAACAAGCTTTTTAATCTGCTTAACATTAGTTTTATCCGCAACTGACGTCTTGCGAAGATTTCTTGTTCTTTTGGTTGTCTTCTTGGTCAAGATATGGCTCTTATTTGCATGAGCTCTGATGGGTTTACCGTTCTTTGAAATCTTAAAGCGTTTCTTTGCACCGGTATGTGTTTTAATTTTTGGCATTGTTTATTCCTCCTTAATCTCTGGTGTTCGGTATAACTACTTACTCTGTTTTGCTACAAGGAACATAAGTATCTGCCTGCCCTCGAGCTTGGGCTGCTTCTCGATTGAAGCAAACTCCTCGCAGGTATCGGCAAATCTTTTCATAGTGTCAACTCCCATATCCGAGTGTCCCATTTCGCGGCCTCTTAAGCGGATTGAACACTTAACCTTGTTGCCTGCCTTCAAAAATCTTTCAGCCTGCTTTACCTTAGTGTTAAAATCGTGAACATCTATGTTCAAAGAAAGTCTGATTTCCTTGATTTCCATAGTCTTTTGCTTTTTCTTGTTCTCCTTGGCTTTCTTAGCCTGTTCAAAACAATACTTACCGTAGTTCATAATCTTACACACGGGCGGTTTTGCATTGGGAGCGATAAGAACGAGGTCGAGGTCCTTTTCCTCGGCAATATCAAGCGCCTCGCGCGACGACATTATGCCGAGCTGTTCGCCTGTATCGGAAATTACCCTTAATTCCTTACCTCTGATTTGCTCATTTACCAATGTGTTGTTTTTAGCAGCTATATCCAAGCACCTCCGTTTTTTACTTAATTACAAAAAGAAAAGCACCGGGAAAACGGCGCAATATCAAAACAGCAGAATTAACCTGCATAATGAGATATTGACCTTTCCGCTTTCGCAAACAAGGTGAAAGCCCTGCGGCTTTTCTTTGTTGTTCTGCATTATTCTAATATATGAATTTGGATTTGTCAAGAGCTTTTTTATTATTTTTGCATTATTTTTTCCGCGCCGTGCTTCTTGTTAAAAACTTTGTTGACAGATTGTTGATTAAATTGAATGTCGTTGTCAAAAAAGAGAAATTGAGGGGGAAATATTGTTAATTATTCCGTCTTTAAATCGGGGCGCTGAAATGGTAGAATTATACTCCGATGTTTATTTGAATATTTTTGGAGTTTTTTATGAATTACAGAGTTAATCTCAAGGCGCTTGACAATTCCTTTAAAGTGCCGAATGAGCTTGCCGACAATTTCATAAAGCTTGCAAACCCGAAGCACATTATGGTGCTGCTTTGGGTGCTTCGCCATGCCGAAACTCCGAAGAGCGCAGATGAAATCGCCGAAATGCTGCAAATTGAAAAGGCAGTTGTAAGAGAAGCGATTTTTTACTGGATAGACAACGGATTTATTATCCCCGAAGGCGAAAATGCTTCCTCTCCCGCAAAGCCTAAGGCTAAAGCCAAGAAGAAAGAGACAGCTGACGCAAAGCCATCTCACAAATTAGGCTCGTCTATGGCAAGCGATGAGGAAGTACTCAAAAGAGCCGAGGAATCCGACGAATTCAGATATGTGCTACAAAAAAGCCAAGAGCTTTTCAGCAGAACAATCTCGAAAGCCGAGCGTTCCATGCTGCTTTCACTTATGGACTACTACGGCTTACCTACCGAGGTCATACTAATGCTTATCACCTACGCCGTTTCGGCAGGCAGAACGGGTACTAACTACATTCACACCGTGGGCATAAGCTGGGCGGAAGAGGGCATAACCACCTTTGAAAGCGCAGAGGCAAAAATCGAGCAGCTTAACAAAACAAACAAGCTTTGGTCTGCATTTCAGCGTCAGGCGGGGATACCCGTTAAAAATCCCACAAGAAAACAAGAGGCTTTATTTACAAAGTGGACGGGCGAGTGGAATATGAGCGTTGAATTAATAGCCTACGGCTATGAAAAAATGATTGACGCCATAGACAAGCCCAATTATAAATACCTTGACAAAATGTTAGGCTCGTGGCACGAAGCGGGCGCATATACCATAGACAGGGTCGAGGCGCTTGAAGCCGAAAAACAAAACGGCATAAAAGGCAAAAAAACTTCTGAGGAAAACTCGTTCTCAACAAGCTCCTTTGAAAGCTTTGTTATGAATAATGAATTAAAATACAAGAAGGAGGAAGGCTGATGTATAATCCCGAAGCGTTAGCGGCGGCTTTTAACGAAGCCGGTCTTAACAGAAACGCGGCGCTTGCCGAGTCGGTAAGAAGAAAAGAAAAGCTTGCCGAGCTTTGTCCGGAAGCTGCAGAAATCGCAAGGCAATTAAGCGCTATAGGGGCATCAGTTGCAAAGACCTTTTATTCCGATAACCCGCAAGAGGATATCAAGGCGCTTGCAGAAAAAAGCCTTGCTTTGCAGGAAAAAAGAAAGGCTCTTTTAGCCGCGGCGGGCTTGCCCGAGGATTATTTAAAGCCGCCTTACAAATGCCCGCTTTGCGAGGACACGGGCAGAACCGACGGCAAAATATGCGAATGCATTAAAAAAAGCGCAGTTAAATTTGCGCTTAAGGATATTGCAAAAATCGCGCCGATTGACAAGTGTACCTTTGAAAATTTCAACCTTGATTTTTACAAAAATATCACAGACAAAAACGGCAAGAGCGTTTACGATAAGTCGAAGAATATATTTGAATATATGAAAGCCTACAGCGAGGATTTTACCCCCCGTTCAAAAAGCCTTTACATCTTCGGCAAAACGGGGCTTGGCAAAACTCACTTAACACTCGCGGCGGTTAAAACGATAGTGGAAAAAGGCTATTATGTGCTTTACGGCAGCGCAAGCGCAATTCTTTCCTCGCTCGAGGAGGAAAAATTCAAGCAGGCAGACGGAAAATACACATTGAAAAAAATCGCTAATGCCGATTTAGTGGTTATTGACGATTTGGGAAGCGAATTTTCAACCTCGTTTACCGCAGCGGCGGTACACAATATTATTGAAAGCCGACTGCTTGCTTCAAAGCCGGTTATAATCACTACAAATCTTGACATTAACGGTATTAACTCGCTCTACGGCGAGAGAATATGCTCGAGGATAATCGGAGAGTATGAGCCGATACTTTTTGAAGGTCAGGACATTCGGCAATTAAAGAAGTTCCAATATTAGATTGCGCAGAAAGCGAATAAAACCGTGCAGACTGATTTAACCAAATTCCCCCTGTAAGTTATTTACAGGGGATTATCATTGACAAAAGTCTTTAAATATATAATAATTAAAATATAACCATATTATATTGAAAACAGCGAACGGAGATATTATGGAAAAGGAAAAAATCGAAAGAATAAATCAGCTTGCTCACAAGTCCAAAACAGTCGGGCTTACAATTGAGGAAAGCGTCGAGCAGGATAAGCTCAGGAAAGAATACATCGCAGCCTGGAAGCAAAGCCTTGTTTCTCAGCTTGAAAACACCTACATTGTTACTCCCGACGGCAAGAAAACAAAAGTGAAAAGAAAGTCCGAAAAGGAAAAAGAAGAGAAAAAGTAAAATGAAGAGATTTCTCGCGCTCCTTTTATGCATTTGCGTTTTGGTTACGGCTGCGCCCGTAGCTTTTGCAAAGAGCGAGGAGCAAAACACGCAAAGCGAATATGTGGCGGGCGAAGTTCTTATTATGCAAAAAGAAGATAATGCAAAGCCCTTGCCCTTAAAATCAGCCGAAGTCCTCGAGAGCTCGGCTTTAAACGCTTGCGCCGAGGAAGAAATCAACATAATCAAAGGCACCGTCGCTTACGGTGCGGATATAGAAAAGATATGCGATAAGCTCGAAAAAAGAAGCGACATTATAAGCGCAGACCCGAATTACATTTCAACTACAGGAGAAATAAGCATCCCCGAGGAAGCCGAGAGAACGGGCTGCGATTACAACGCTTACAATTGGTACAAAAATTCGCTCGGGCTAACCGAAGCTTGGAGAAATGCCGACACCTTGGGCAGCGAAGAGGTTGTTGTGGGCGTTATTGACACGGGCGTTAATGAAAACCATTTAGACCTCAAGGACAATATGTGGAGCGACTCGGAGGGTCATCACGGCTACAACGGTATAAACGGCTCCTACGATATAACGGACACCAACTCGCACGGCTCTAATGTTGCGGGAATTATAGCTATGCAATCAAACTCCTTCGGCTATGCCGGAATAGCGCCAAAGGTTAAAATTATGGGACTTAAAGCCGCAGCCTCCAATTCCTTTACGGATTCGGCAATTATCGAATGCATTAATTTTGCACTTGAAAACGGCGCGGATATCATAAATATGTCTTATAGCGGCTCAAACCTCTCCGACACAATGGCGTATACCTATCAATCGGCTGCAAGGAAAGCGGTTTTGGTGGCAGCGGCGGGCAACAGCTCTCTTAACTGCGCCGAAAATCCGCAATACCCTGCCGCCTGCGCAGGTGTTATAGGCGTTATGGCTTACGGCTCTTACGGCAATTCCGACAGAACAAACTACACAATTGATAATTCTACTCTTTCTGATTTTTCAAATTATGACGATACCGGACTTTATTATCAGATTGCCGCTCCCGGAGTTGATATTGAGGGCGTACACAATAAATCAAACGATGAGTTCACTCTAAAATCCGGCACATCTCAGGCAACGCCTATCGTTTCGGGCGCTGCGGCGCTTTACCTTTCGCTCTATCCCGAAGCAAGCCCTTATCAGGTAAGGCAGGCAATAATAGAAAATGCAAGAAAAGAAATTGAAGGTTATTACAGCGACGGCACATATAAAAAAATAAACATCGGCGCGGCGCTTTCCTCCGCTCCCTGCGAGGATGAGCAATTAAGCTTAAGCGACGGTGCAATGAGAATAATGTCAAGCGCTTTCGGCGAGCAGATAACTGCCGCGCATAAATCCGATTTGGATGCGCTCGGTCTTATTAACTCTTCCGACATTGAAAACAAAGCGGATATACCCGCTCTCCGCGAATTAAAAGGTATTGAAGAATTAAGGCTTAATAATATGAATTTGAGCAACAGCGACCTAAGCTTCCTTAAAACCACCGATTTTTACAGGCTTATGCGACTTGATTTGAGCTCAAACCCTGCGCTCGAAAAGGTTGAATTCTCAAATAAAATGCCCGTTTTGAGACAGCTCAATGTTTCCTCCTGCTCGCTTAGCGGCGCCGAATGCTTTATTCCGTTAAAGGGCCTAAACGAGCTTATTGCAAACAACAACCGCTTCATAAGCACTGCACCGCTTAAGGATATGCCCGAGCTGCAGGCGGTTGAAATGGCGGACTGCGCGCTACAAGACTGCATAGGCTTAAAGCAGCCGAGCAATATAGTGAGCGCGGATATTTCCGGAAATTATATCAGCGACGCTTCACCGCTGCTTAACTACAGCGGAGCTTATCTTAATATTTCAAATAATCCCCTTTCGCTTTCGGATAATAAAAATTATTGCCTAAAAAGCATTAAGGATTTTATGAACGATAATTACTATTCATACAACTCGATTAAGCTTTTAAGCAATAATCTTAACGGCGACGGCGAAAAAGAATATAAAAAGGCAAAAAGTATAGCTTTAAAACAAAAAGAAATACCGCGAACCGAACAAAATTCGGTATTAAAAGCAGTGACAATTCCTGCCGACGCAAATGTAAACACATATGCACTTTTCGGCTGTGAGGACGAGCGTGTAAAGGTAAACTCCTATACAGGGGCGATAACTTGGCGCGCAGAGGACTTTCAGGAGAGCGAAACGCTGAAAATCACCGTTTCACCCACTTCTGCCTTTCCCGAATTCGCCTCGCCACTGAAAATTGCCGCTCCCGAGGTTTTGGACTTCAGGCACCAAAACGGAAGCTTTACGCTTAAAACAAATACAGCTGTTGATTTTCTGAGAATTGGCGATGTAGAAATATTTTCCTACATAGAAGAAGATGGTATTCGTTATTTTACTGTGCCTGCGAGCGTTAATTACAGTGAAAATCTTGTCGCAATACCATTTGACAATATTGGAGCAGGTAAAGAATTTCCTATAAACACAGTAAAATCAGAGGATAACGGCAAGGCTGAAATATTAAAGTTTTATTCGGACAAGCAAAGCTATTATACTTTGGACAGCGCAAAAGCGGTCGTTCTTGCAAATAACAATACAAATGAAGTGAAAATTACAGACTGTGTTAACAAAATCGAGTTTATTCTCGGCTCTTTTGAGCAGACCGAGCGCGGCAGACTCTTTAGCTTCAAAATAGATATCACGAGCGCGAGGAACCGCCGATATAAGGCATATGCGAGCAAAAACAGCAGCTTTTCAATGGGTGCAAAGGTTTTAAGCTTTACAGTTGAGCAGGCTCCCGCCAATCTCAAGCTCTCTCTCGGAGACCGTCCCGCCTTGTACTTTACCGATAGTTATGACAGTATGGACCTTGAAGCGGAGTTCTATCCGGCTTCGTGCAATGAAGAAATAGAGTATATTTCATCAAATCCCGAGTCGGTAACGGTGAACGACCGGGGAACTGTGCAAGCCGAAGGCTATGGCGCCGCGGTAATAAACGCTACAAGCGAAAGCGGGCTTAGCTTTTCACTCCCCGTTGTGGTTGCGGCTCCCGAGATGGACGATGTGGACGCGACTATTGCAAAGGCGGGAGAGATCAGCACTTTTGAATTCTACGCCTATGCCGCAAGCGATATTGTGATAAAAAACAAAGACGGCAGCGATGTCGATTTCAATTACAGCATAAAAAAATCCGAATCGAACATGGACGGCTTTGACGCTCTTTACAAAGTAAGCGCCGTTATTAATGATTCCTTAGAACACAGCATTAGAATTTATGCAGCAGATAAAAACGGCGTTAATTCTCACACTCATTACAGAGATGTCAAGTTCACCTGCCCTGCAAATGCAGAGGACTTTAATATTGTAAGCGACAGCGACTCTTACAACCGAAATGACGGTGCGCTTAAGCTTACCACCGAATTCACGCCTGCAAACAGCAAGCAAGCCGTGCGCTGGTCGCTTTCCTCCAACACGGTTGCGAACCTCAAGGGCTATGCCGATTATGCTGTTTTAACGCCAAAGGAAAGCGGTTCGGTTACGGTTTATGCGACTGCGGACGGTATAACAAAGCAAAAAACGATATCGTTTTACGGCGCGAAAATCATATCAGCCGAAGCGGACAAGACTGCCGCCGAGTTGTTTGAAAGCGTTAATATAAGCGTTAAAACAACTAAGGATGTTAAATATCTCTACATTTATGATGATGAAAACCTAATAGGAAAGGAATATGCAAAATCCTATTATTACACAACCGACGGCGAATACAAATACTGGTCATTGCCCTATTGCTCGGATGCCGAAAATGCGCTTCTTGAGCTCAGCTGCGGCGACAGCGTCGGAGCATGCGAGGATGTAATTGAGCTTCCTATTGAGTTTAGAAATCCCACAGAAAACAAATTAGTGGCATCTGCACCGTTTATTTGGGGAGAAGCGGGCGATAACAGACATATTAATATTATAAAGGCTCCCGAGCTTACACCCGTTGAGGCGACATTTGAAAGCGAGGACGAAAGCGTAGCGACTGTCTCCGACGGTCTTGTGAAATTAATCGGCGCAGGTGAAACCAATATCGTCTGCAGCAACGGCGGCGAAGAAATAAAAGTGCCGATAAAAGTATTCTCGCCCATAAAGAAAATAAATCTGTCTCAAAACGCCTATTCGCTTATTGTGGGTGAAGAATTGCCCGTAAGTGCTGAAACCGTACCTGCTAATCCGACGGATAAGCTAAGCTTTTACTCGGATAACGAGGAAGTGTTCAAAATAGAAAATTCAAAAATAGTCGCTTGCTCGGCAGGCAGTGCTAATTTGATTGCCGAAAGCGACGGCGGCGTTAAGTCAACGGCAAGGGTTAATGTTAAGTCAGCCGAACAAATAAGCCGTATGAGCTTCGAAAACGAGCATTATTATTTGGAAATCGGCGACAGCCTTACACCAAAGCTCATTACGGATATTGCCGACTACACAAATCAAATTAAGCTTTACTCCTCGAACAAAAGAATTCTCGACTTTGATGGCGATACCTTTACCGCCCTGCAAACGGGCAGCGTTATAATAAGCGCCGAGAGCGACAGCGGCGTTATCTGCACGGCTGAGGTCACGGTAAATGCCGAAAAACAGCTCATGCTTACAAGAAATTATGCAAGCATCTCGCTTCACTCGCTTATAGATATCTCCGCCGTATGTCTGCCTGAAGGAATTGACGATGACGGCTTTTGGTTTAGCGATAACGAGCAGGTTGCAGTGGTTTATGACGGCGTAGCATTTGCAAAGAGCCGAGGCTATTGCAATATTTACTATGTGAGCAACAGCGGAGAAGTTGACAGCTGCGTGCTTAAAGTAAACAGCGTGAATATACGCTCTTTCTCGCTTGCGGAAAGCTCGGCTGCAATTGAAGTGGGCGAAAACTATTTTATCGGCTACAGTGTAAACCAAGCCTATGCAGACGAGATGTTGAAATTCAAATCAATGAACGAAAGCGTTGCCGCAGTTGATGAAAACGGCATTGTAAGCGGTATAAGCGAAGGTAGCACAATGATTTTGGTTTCAGCCGAAAACGGCAGAAATTACTCGATGATTATTGATGTTACAGCTCAAAAATATTCGCTTGGCGGTTATGTTGAAGGTAATGCAAAAGCCGTGCTTACAAATATACTTTCTGCTCAAAGAGAACAATCTGTAAGCGGTGAATTCGAAATTGAAAATCTGCCGCACGGCACCTACAGCCTTGTTTTGAGCGCGCCGCACCGTACCTGCGTAACTATAGACGATATAGACCTTTGCGAAAGGAGCGAGGTTGGAAACATTTATCTGCCGAACGGCGACGCTAACGCTGACGGAATAATTGATTTGAGCGATATTTCCGCTGTGCTGCAAAACGGCGTATATGCAAATGCCGCCAAAAATGCGAATTACGACATTAACGACGACGCCTTTATTGATGTTAAGGATATAAGCGAAATACTGCTCGCTAAGAATTACGGCGAGGAAAACAAAACAATTATTTATTGACTTTAATTGAAAATAAGAGTAATATATTACTGTCAAAAGAAAAGGCACACGGTTTCTTCTCGCCGATTTAAAGCGAGTTCTATATTAACTGTTTGCCTCAGGGGGCTGAAGAAATCGGCTGAGATTGCAACTGATACTGTTGCTGACCGTACCTGATCAAGATAATGCTTGCGTAGGTGACAACGAATTTTTCGTCTAAATTGCCAAGCATATCTTTTGGCAATTTTTCTTTTTGGAGGTATAAAATGACAAGAAAATTTAAAATCAGAATGTTGGCAGAGGGCGGCGTTATGATCGCTATGGCAACCGTGCTCAGCCTTGTAACAATCATTAAAATGCCCTTCGGCGGCGCGGTAACTCTCTTCTCAATGCTGCCCATAGCAATTTTTGCTTATCGCTACAATATACCCAATTCCATCGCTGTTGCGCTTGTGTTTGCTATTGTTCAACTGCTTTTGGGACTTAAAAACTTTTCATATGTTAAGGGCGCGTTTTCGTATTTTATGGTTGCGACCTTCGACTATATTTTAGCCTTCGGCGTGCTCGGATTTTCGGGTATATTCAAAAAGGCTAAAAAGCAAACGGCAATTATTTGCTCAGGCGTTACCACGCTCGTTATAATCATTATTTTCACTATTGCACTTTTAAGCTCCACGGACGGCGATATGATAGCAGAATTCAAAAGGCGCTGGTGGATTGTGGCTGTAGAAGCAGGCGTGGTAATAACGGCGACTCTCATTTCTCTCGCTCTCAAGGATAAGGCTACAAATGCTTCCGTTACAATGGCAAGCGGCTTGGTTCTCGCAGGAGTTCTCAGAACAATTTGCCACTTTATTTCAGGCTTTACCGTTTGGAACGAGTACGCAGTAAACAAAACCGCTGTTATGTATTCGCTTTATTATAATCTTTCCTATATGATTCCCGAAATCATACTTACGGCAATTATGGCGGCTGTTTGCGCAAACCTGCTCGACTTTGACGCCGAGATACTCAATGTGCGCTTTAAGGACGACAGCAAGGTTAAGAAGCTCTACGACGAAAACGGCAACGAGAATGTTTGAGAATACATACTCTAATGCAAAAAATCACGGTGAAAATTCACCGTGATTTTTTATTGGTCACCTTTAGATGTGATTAATAGCAATAAGGTTCTGACTTGTGGCAAGCAAGTCAGAACCTTATTATTTGATAAACCTTTTTCTCATCAATATACAGTTACCGTCGTGCCGGGAGTGATGGTTCTGAGAATCTTTACCATACTCTCTTCCGAAACGGCTACGCAGCCGCCTGTGGGATAATCGGGATCCTTCCAACAGTGAAGGAAAATCGCGTTGCCCGCATAGGGCGCGCCTGCTTTGTTGTAGCCCATATCAAGAAGATACGCATAGCGCACAGGATAATCCGCCAAGTGCTCGTCTTCGCTGTAATCGTTATCGGGGTCATCGCCCTTGCGCAGCAGAGTATTGTATTTCTTGCCGTTGGAGCCTGTTGCGCACCAATACATATCATCTGTAATCTGAGTATAATTCACTTTGCAGCCGGGGTTCTTTTTAAGTCCGTATGCCTCCCCTATTTCCCAAGTGCCGAGCGGAGTTTTAGTGTCGCCCTCGGACTGCTTTCCGGGACCGTTTTTACCCACTAATGCAGGGCAGGAAAATGCCTTGACATACTTGCCGCCTTTTGCCTGATAAACAGTCAATTGAGCATGATAATCACCGTCTATGGCAGTTTTTACGCCTATTCTGTACTCACCGTCCCTCTCCTCGGAAATCGGCTGACCGAATAAGGTTTTTTCAACCTCCTCTTGAGAGATAATGTTCTTATACCTTTTATAATGCGACTTATCAATTTGTGTGTAAACAAGAAGTCCCGAAAGGACTAAAATAACCGCAACCAAAACGGCGATTATTGCCTTAACTTTTTTTGCCATAAAATACCCTCCTAAAGTTATTAATTATATGAATACTTTTACTTGTATTATAGTATTAAATTGAATAAAAAAATTATTAATAATATATAAAAACAATAAAGTTTTTTATATTGGATTTTTGCCTTACTTTTTGGGTTTGGCGCTTATTCCAATCAGGTTAGGAGCAAAGTATTCTATAGCCTTTGCCACCAAAAAGCTGAGCGCCGTAATAGCAAGTGCAAGAAGAATTGCCGTCAGGGAATTTCCGAAGCCCTTAGACGCTAAATAATCTCCGATTAATATTACGGGGAATTTATGCAAAAGCAAAATTGCAAGCGAATATTTGCCGACCTCGGAAAGCCAATTCATCCACTTAATCTCGGATATTAGAACCGAAACAGCAGTAAGCATAAGCGTGCCTGCCAAAGCAGCTGCGGCAAACAGCGCAGGATTTCCAAAAGTGCGGGAAGCAAAATCAACATTATTTTTATCTATATTAGACAGGTTAGGTATAAACAAAAGTGTAAGCGCAGAGGAAATCACAAAAATAATTATCCACAGCCAAGGCTTGCCCTCGTTGAGCTTCGGAACATTTTTTATGGCAAAGGAAATGCCGTAACCCGCAATAATGAAGCCGAGCGCGGGAAGCATAACATCCGCGTTCCACGGATAGCCTATTCCGATTTTAGGCAAAAAACAGCCTGCCGAGAACAGAATAACGGCAACTGCCGCTAAAATAATGCCGCGCGCTAAAGAGCCGAGCTTTGAAAGCACCCGCATTAAAAGTTCAAATGCAAGAACGCATAAAAACATACAGCTCAAAAACCAAAGCGATGTAAGGCTCGAAGCATTTCTGAACGATGCCTGAGAGCCGTATAAAACAAGCGCAATGCTTTTAGGGGAAAAGCTTGCATAAATTAAGCCCCATATAAAACACGGTACCAAAAGGCGCTTAACCTTGTTCAATGCAAAATCAAGCGTAAGCCAGTTTCTTTTCTTATGCGAGTCTATATTATATGTCATACCGTATACCGCAAAAAATGCCGGCATATGAAAGGCGTAAATCCATTTAATGAGCCACCCAGAACAAATAGGCGTATGCCCGAGCACCACCAAAAATATGGTTATCGCCTTCATTATATCAACGAAAGTTACTCGCTTTTCAGGTTCATATATCATAACTGTTCCCTACCATTTATCCAATAATCCGTTTTCTCGCATAAATTCACCTAAAGGCTCGTGCCTTAACGGTGTTATCATTTGCCACATCAAATCCGAGCCCCTGTTTATTTCCAAAACACAGGTATCTCCATTTTCATCTTGTACTATATCCCATGCCAAAAAACTATAATAAGGGAAACGACGATGTACGCTAAGTACTTTTTGCTTTATATGCTCCCAATTAGGAATAATTATTCCTTCAATTTGCGCTTCAGTATCCGGATGTTCAAAATAAGTCCTGTCAGGTTCAGTTTCTCTAACGGCAGAACTCAACACTCCTGTTTCTATATTTATTGAAGCAAAAATTCCACCGCTACTTGCATTATCAACAGGTTTGCTCTGTTCGGTACCGAAACGATGAACTGCCAAAACAACTTCAAAATCGCCGGTTTTTCTTATGGCGGTAATTATCCTTATTGTATTTACGGTTTCCGAAAAGATTTTATCCGAATATTTTGCCTGATTAATATAATCAACAAATATATATTCTTCCCACGATGCCGTTTCTTTTAAAAACTGTTCGGATGAACATTCTTTATCATCAATAATAGTCTTACCGTTAATATATTCTATTTTATGAATTCCCGTACCTCCGCCTACACTCCTTGTAGGCTTTGAAATAAGTTTTTTCTTGCTTTTTAAAATAGAAATAATATCGACAGGCTTTCCTGCATCCATATCAATAAATGTGGCATTTTTTACCCAACAATTTATATGAGGAACGCCAATGAAATTGCCGAAAATGCGCTCAAACATAAGTTTTTCGCCCAGAAAAACCGATAATCTGCCGTTAATTCCTTCTAATCTTAAGCGTTCCCAAAAACTAATATAATTTTTATAGTCATTTTCTTTTAAATTAAAAATGAAATAATCTTCATTTGTAAAACCGAGGCGGTTATACTTGATTTTTTCACGCAAAGACCATTTTGGCTCAACGCCAATATTTACTTTATATTTATGCATCCAAATATAATAAAGTTTGAGCCTTTTTTTAGAAAAGATTGCTTTTATTTTTTCTACTATTTTTAAATATTTTCTATATATCTTTTTCATATATTAAAACTTTCTTTTAATTAAATTCAAAATAATTGAACAACCGCTTGTGCAAGCTCGCGGAACATTCTTTTTCTCGTTTCAACTGTTCCGCCCGCTATATGCGGAGTTATTACTATATTGTCCTTTTCTGGCAGCCTTGCAATCAACTCTTCCTCCAAGTCAATATCAAGATACAAATAAAAATCGGGGCAATCAGCTGCTTTTTTTAACAGAGCGTCGGTATCAACGCTTTGCAATCTTGAAACGCTGATAAATACTGCCGTTTGTTTCATTTCGGACACAAGTTTTTTACTTATTATTCCTTGCGTGCCGGGGTTATTCGGAAGATTTACGGATATAATGTCAGCCGACGAGCAAAGCTTGGAAAGACTCACAAATTCAACGCCTGATTTTTCAAGTTCCTTATGCTTTTCGGGATTCCTTGTAAAGCAAAGTATATCCATGCCGAAAAAGCGGGCATATTCCATAATCTTAACGGAAATATTGCCTGCTCCGACAACGCCTATTACCTTGCCGGACAAATCTTCGGGCTTGCGGCGCAGAGATTTATTGTTTTTACCTGCTCTGTAAAGCGCTGCGCCCTCTCCGAGCCTTTTTACTGCAGACAGTGCGCAAGCAAATGTATATTCCGCAACAGACTGTGCGTTAGCCTTTGGAGTATTAATTATGCTGACAAGGCTCTGCTTGTCCTTCGGTATATTAATATGGTCTGTTCCTACTGACGCGGTTGCGATAATGCGGGGCGAAGAAATGCTTTCAAACATATCCTCGCTGATTTTTTGGCTTGTTCCGATAAAAACACCGTCATATTCTTCCAAAATAGATTTCATCCGAACACTGTCCGGACGCGGCACGCCGAGCGGATGAACGGTAAGTTCTCCGCCTGCATCTCGAACCGTGGCTATCGCCTGTTCATCAAAATCATCGAATATACTATAAAACTTCATTCTTAGCCTTTCTTTGTTTAATACCCTTTCGGCAAAGCCAAATCATAAGTGCCGTCACAGTAGGCAATACAAATGCTACAGCAACATAATGAAGCAACTGATACGGATATTCAAATAAGATCATATAACTCTGGTGAAGGAGATACAACTCAAGAGTAAGTCCGCCGAACCAACCGACTACAAATACAAGCAGCCATAAAGCATTAAATCTTTTATTGTTTACAATAGGTAGACAAGCGGGAAAACAAGATAAAATACCATTATCGCTAAAATATACCAATAGCGAGATTTATTAAATCTTAGAAACGATATAAATGCATAATCCTGAATAAAGCGCAAGAAACCTAAATGACTGATTAAAGTATCATAAACAAAATAAGTCACGCCTGCTATTACCAGGTACCACGGTAAAACCCTGAGTATCCTTTTCTTTTCAAATCGAAAATAAGAAATCGGGTTTTTGGTATAAGAATAATACAATCCTAAACCGGATACAAGCATAAAAATATCAACGCCGACTGTTAACACCTTCAAATATCCCGCTAAAGATGTGATGCTGACGCCGTTATGCTCTTGCGCGATATCAAGGTGGCAAAACATAATCATTATGATTGCGACACCCATAATAACAGCCCTGTATTTACTTATTAAGCTATAGTCTCATTCCTTTCTCATTTTTCAAAATACTCTTTCAAATACTCCGCCGCAAAGGCTCTGTCGCAGGCGGCTCTCTTTTCATTGGGCATTTCTCTTATAAGCTCTACCAAAATATCGGTAGTAACGCGCTCGTCCGCAGTGAAAATTTTAATATAGCTCGGAGTGCAAGAATAAAGCGAAGCAAGATAATAATCCAAGCTGTAGCCCCAAGGAGTAAGTTTTTGTTGCTCGGCAAAATATTCGGAAATAGCTTCATAAATAACGGTAGTATTATAATCTTTGCCATGCTTATTTAAATCAGCCTCAATAAGCTCAGTGCAAAGATTTCCTGCACCCTTGCCCATACCCATAATGCTTGCGTCAAGCATTAAATTGTGGCGGGCGTTATACTCGAGGAAAGCGAGCGCATTTGAATACGCAAGCTGCCTGTTGTTATGAGCGTGGAAGCCAAGCTTCATAGACATACTGACATATTGGTCGGCAAGCTCTAACTTATGCAGCAAATCAACATTATCCATTTGACCGAAGCTGTCAACGACATAAAAGCCCTTAGCGTCTGCCAATTCGGTATTGCAAACATCAATTAAGTGCTTGTACTCTTCATCGGTGTAGCGCATACTTACCATAGGCTGAATATACAGGTCGTAGCCCTTGGAAAGAATAATCTTGCCCCATTCTATGGATTGTTCCCACTTTTCCTTGTGAAAAGCAAGACGAATACCGTCAATACCGCCGGGAGTTCTCGGGTGAAGATTGTTTACATCGAAAGTGCCGTAGTCAATCATAGCTACATAAGTAACGCCCTCTTTTTTACCGCTTGAGAGCAAGGTGCGCTCAATGGACTGCTCATTATCAAAGCAGGTTCTTCCTTCGGGAGAGCCTTTTTTATCGTCGATATAACCGGTTTCTATATATTCGACTCCCGATTTTTCAAGAGTCGTTTTAATTTTTTGCATACGCTCTAAGCCGTAATCAAAATTTAAAACTATTCCGCCGTCACGAAGAGTTACATCTACAAGCTCAACGCTTCTCGTTTTCGGTCTTGAACGCACGATACGGTCGGCAACATCCAAATCGTTGTCGGTAGTTATTTTAAAGTTGCTCGTATTGCCTTTTACTATGCGGATTTTATAGCCAAATTTAAGAATCAACTGCGTAGTGCCGGTGATGGCAGCCTTAGTTTCTTCATCAAAACTGTTAACCGCTTTTTTAAGCAGCGCAATCCTGAATCCCGAAGGGTTTTGACCGTTGAACAGTCCGTTTCTGTCAAGAGTGCCGTCGATAAACCTTTCGTCGTGCGCACTGTGAATGGTATCGGTTGTAGGCACAACGGCAAGTGCAAAATCATCTTCAAGTGCAGCGTCAATACAATCATTGATAATCTGTTGTGATACAAAGGGGCGAACAGAATCGTGGCAAATCAAAACATCCTCTGTGTTTTCGCCGTGCTCCTCAAGAATTTTGTCCATAACATTTGTAAAAGAATCAAGGCGTTCCTTGCCGCCGTTTACCAAACTAATCCGCTTAAATTCGCTCTCACTAAGTGCCGATTTTAAAAGATTTTCAAGATATTCGCGCCAGTCCTTATGAATAGCTATATAAATCTTCTCAAAACGCTCGTTTTCAAGAAAGCGGCGCACGGTTAAAAGTATAATCGGCGTACCGCCTATGGTTATAAACTGCTTGGGAATAGAATGTCTTTCTATTCTTTTGCCTATTCCCCCTGCCAAGATTGCTGCATAAATCATAATAGCTCTCCTTTTATCCGTTTTTATCGGTTTCAACCGTAACATATTCCATTTTGTATTATATATTATTGAAAATAAAAAAGCAAGCGCAGAAAAGGTGAGCTGCGCTTGTAGCTTAAAGCGTTATGGCTTAGCAGTCACACACGAACCCGCTAAGCCATAATTGATGTGACACAAAACATAGTAAAAAACAATTCAATTGTTCTGCTTTTTCTTTGATTTATCATTTCTTACTCCAACACAAGGAACCGTCCCCTGTGTCTTTTCCCCTGTGTCTTTTCGTCCCCTGTGTCTTTTTATCATTTCTTACTCCAACACAAGGAACCGTCCCCTGTGTCATGGTTGGTCTGTCCCACTGTCTCACTCCCCCGCTGGCTCGCAATCAATGCAATATAACTTTAGTATATTGTTATCAATCAAAACAAAATAATCACTTTCAAAGAAACTATCGTACCAATCAACTTTTTCATCTAAAGAACAAATAAGACTACCTTTATTATCAAAGAATAAAACTCTGCTATTATCCTCAATTAACATAATAATATCGCCGTTAGATATCCATGAAGAGTCTGTGAAATACTTATGATTAATTGATAGTTCTTTTTCCGTTCTGCTTTCAAAGTCACTTAAAAAATTTTTTCTGTTTCTTTGAAACCATTTTTTATTTCTTGAAAACACATACAACTCTTCTTTTGGATTCACGGTAATAATATTAGAATTATACGCTTTTAGTATCGTTTTGGACACTTTTGTATTCAAGTTAAGACATATAATTTCTTGAACTGTGGATTCAAGTTTAGTATAAATCAATTCTCCCCGTGCATTTAACCCGTAAACATTTAAAATATTTTCCGGTTCGCAAGTTAAATATTGCTTACTGTTACTTTCAAAATCATAAGTAAACATCCGATTGTTTAACCCGTCAATATCTTCAGCAGCTATTATTTTACTGTCTTCGTACCAGACAATACCTAAATCGGGAAATACTTTAACATTGAGCTTTGTAAATGTAAGATTATACAGACTAAGGAAAAACAAATTACCGTCTTCATCATATATAAGGGCTTTGTTATCCTTGACCACTCCGCTAAAAGCCTTTTTAATGTTAATTTTACAAGTTTGTTCAGTCTTAAAGTCATATAAATAGATTTTTTTGCGGTCTGAGTAACAAAAGTAATCGTTATTTACAAAGCATTTGAAATACTTTTCACCCTGAATCGTTAACAGTTTTTTTACTTTCATTTTTCACCTTTAACAAAGCTTGCCTACACAAAACAAGGAACCGTCCCCTGTGTCTTCTCGGGGATTTTTCAGCTAATAGATGTAGGTATTATTTTGATACGCTAACCGTATTCATTTGCAAGACAGAGAGCCGTCCCCTGTCTCACGAACCGTCTCCTGTCTCACCCTTACTTTGCGCTTCCGTATACTACCATATATTCCTGTAGACAAACTAATTAAAACCGGAATAGGTATAACTTTAAAGATTTTCATTGCCTTAATTTTATTTGTTTCTGCTATATTTATATACTCCTTTACTCTATCTTGCCTTGTAGTATCATATATTGAATCGCTAATTGATTCATTAACCATCGCTCTTTTTTCACCTTGATAATGCCATGCTGTACATAATAAAAATGAGATAATCAAAAACAGCACTATTATTATTGCACAAGAAATATAATGTATTATTCTAATGGTTTTTGTCATGTCTATCCCTCATTTCACACGATATAATCCAGCGTAGCACAGGGGACGGTTCCTTGTCAACACAAGGAACCGTCCTCTGTGTCTTTGACTTAACATAGTTGCTCTGTCTCACCTTCAAATATCTGAATGAATTTCGTAATAAAACCAACCGTCACCTAAATATGAGCACATATACCAGTCTGTACCATTATTTTTCTTTCCAAGAACATAAGTGTTCTTATTAATACACCTAAATTTTTCAGACTCCAGATCCCACTGCCAATTAGTGAAAACAGGGGCTATTACAGGCTTATTATCTTTTGAATATAATAAGCCGTTTTGGTAAAAAGAATTAGTGTCCATGGGATAAGTAATACAATCGGCAGATACATACACTTTTTCAATACTTTCTAAACCGCTGTCTTTTATACTAAACTCATGGTCAAAATATATTTCATCTTTGTATCTATTCAAAACCTCTTTATTTACTTCATATAAAGTCGCTTTATTTTCTTTATAAAAACTTGAAACTTCTTTATCTACTTTATAATTAGAATTGCTTGAGATTATAAAAAACAGAATAAATGCTAAAGTAAAGAAGATAAGTATACTAGTTATTATTTTAACAATGACTTTCATCATGTTCCCCCTAGCAAGTTAAAAAACTGATTTTAAAACTCGTGTGAAATGTAAGTTTCATTACTATACTCAAATACTCATTTATTGTTGTCATTCCGGATGATTTAAATATGGTAGCACAGGGGACGGTTCTATGTCTCACCTTTATTTATATATTTATTTAAGCATATTTAGTGTAGACAATCAAGCGAAATGAAAAAGTGCATAAAATATTGACATAAATGATGAAAAGCCAAGCGATTTTTGCTTGGCTTTCGGACTATTAATAATTATTCGTTATGTTTTAATTCTTTTTCCAATACAATCATACCGTTAAATGACCGGGCGTTTTCCTTTTTGGTATAGCCGTTCTTGCGGTAAAAGTCTACCGCTTCCTCGCGGGAGGACAAAATAGAATAACACAAATTGT
>CADBNM010000053.1 GCA_902796055.1 Oscillospiraceae bacterium | reverse complement strand
TGAATAATTAAAATATATTGATATAATATTAAGTAACAAATTAAGAGAGAGAAAAGATGAAACTAAGTCAACTTGAAATAGGGCAAACAGGAAAAATAAGGACGGTTGAGGGCGAAGGCGCGCTTAGGCAGCACTTCCTTGATATGGGCGTTATTCCAAATGCGAATATAACGCTCATTAAGTATGCGCCTATGGGCGACCCTGCCGAATATGAAATTCACGGTTACGAGCTTACTTTGCGCCTCGCGGACGCGGAGAAAATTGCCGTGCAACCCGTTAAAAAAGCCGAAATCAAAAAAGAAGAAAAGCGAAAGGTGCCAAAAGAGCACCCGGGTCTCGGCGAAGGCGGAAGGTACCACAACAAGGAACACGAAAAGCCGCTGCCCGAGGGTACTACGCTTTCCTTTGCGCTTGCAGGCAACCAAAACTGCGGCAAAACCACGCTGTTTAATCAGCTCACGGGCTCAAATCAGCATGTCGGCAACTTCCCCGGCGTTACCGTTGACAGAAAAAACGGACAAATAAAAAACCACCCCGAAACCGAAGTCGTTGACCTGCCGGGCATTTATTCGCTCTCGCCTTATACAAGCGAGGAAATAGTATCGAGAAAATACATAATCGGCGAAAAGCCGAAGGGCATTATAAATATAGTTGACGCAACGAACATAGAGCGCAATCTCTATTTGACAATGCAGCTTATGGAGCTTGAAACGCCTATGGTGCTTGCGCTCAATATGATGGATGAAGTCAGGAGCAACGGCGGCAGCGTTTTAATCAACGAAATGGAAGATATGCTCGGTATACCTGTTGTACCGATTTCCGCGTCAAAAAACGAAGGCGTTGACGAGCTTGTCGGTCACGCCCTGCATATTGCAAAATATCAGGAAAAGCCCGCAAGAACGGACTTTTGCGACGACGGCGGTGCGGTTCACCGCTGTTTGCACGGCATAATGCACCTCATTGAGGACCACGCAAAAGCCGCAGAAATACCCGTGCGATTTGCGGCAACGAAGCTAATCGAAGGCGACCCGAGAGTTATGGAGGCGCTTAAACTTGATGATAACGAGGCGGAATTTGTTGAACACATTATCACTCAAATGGAACTTGAGAGAGGGCTTGACAGAGCGGCGGCAATCGCCGATATGCGCTTTTCTTTTATCAAAAAGCTTGTAGGCGAATGTGTTATTAAGCCGAAAAGTAGCAAGCAGAGGGAAAGAAGCCAAAGAATTGATAAAATTTTAACAGGTAAATACACTGCCATTCCCTCATTTATTGTGATTATGGCGCTTGTTTTTTGGCTTACCTTCGGACTGATAGGAAACAATTTACAGCTGTTGCTCGAAAAAGGCGTTGACGCTTTAACGCTCGCTGCCGACACTCATCTTGCCGCGTGGCACACAAACGAGGTGCTCCATTCGCTCATATGCAACGGTATACTAAAAGGCGTGGGAAGCGTAATAGTATTCCTGCCGATAATCGTAACGCTGTTCTTCTTCCTGTCACTATTGGAGGACACGGGATATATGGCGCGCGTTGCGTTTGTTATGGATAAGCTTTTGAGAAAGCTCGGTCTGTCGGGCAGAAGCATAGTGCCTATGCTCGTAGGCTTCGGCTGTTCCGTTCCGGGCGTTATGAGCTGCAGAACCCTGCCCTCGGAAAGGGACAGAAAGCTGACAACCTTGCTCATCCCCTTTATGTCCTGCTCGGCGAAGCTGCCTGTTTACGGCTTTTTCTGCGCGGCGTTCTTCCCGAAATACGCGGCTCTCGTTATGATAGGGCTGTACCTTTTCGGAATACTCACAGGTATCTTAACCGCGCTTATATCTAAAAAGACCTCGTTTAAGGGCGAGGCGGTTCCCTTTGTTATGGAGCTTCCGAATTACCGTTTGCCCGGTGCAAAGACGACGCTCAGACTGCTTTGGGATAAGTCGAAGGATTTTTTAACAAGGGCTTTCACGGTAATATTTATTGCCTCAATTGTAATTTGGTTCTTGAGAACCTTTAATTTCCATCTTGAAATGGTAAAAAGCTCCGCCGACAGTATGCTCTCGGTTATAGCGGGCTTTATCACTCCGATATTTAAACCGCTCGGCTTCGGCGACTGGCGAATCACAACCTCGCTCATAACGGGCTTTATGGCAAAAGAGAGCGTTGTTTCAACCCTTTCGGTGCTCTTTGGAAGCACGGCAATAAGCACGGTTTTAAGCGTAAAATCGGCATTATCGCTGCTCGTTTTCTGCTTGCTTTACACGCCCTGCGTTGCAACAATCGCGTCCATCAAGCGCGAGCTCGGCGCAAAATGGGCTGTAGGTATGGTATTCTTCCAGTGTGCAGTGGCTTGGGTGATGGCGGCTATAGTTTACTGTATAGCGTTACTGTTTTAAAGTAAGGTGAAATAAATGGGTACAATTTTAATAAAAATTATTAACAAACACGAAAAGCCCGAACATTTAAGAAACGCTTATTCGCTTCTTGCCTCTGTTACGGGCATAATCTGTAATGTTATTTTGTGCGTTATAAAGCTTGTAATCGGCTCGCTGACCGCCTGCGTTTCAATCACGGCGGACGGGCTTAACAACCTTTCGGACTCGGCGGCGAATATAGTTAATCTTGTGGCAACAAAACTCTCCGCAAAGCCCGTTGACAGGGAGCACCCTTTCGGGCACGGCAGAATAGAGTACGTTTCGGCTCTCATTGTGTCGCTTTTGATATTTATTATGAGTTTTGAACTTGCAAAAACCTCGGTTCAAAAAATAATCAACCCGCCTGAAGTTAATTTTAATATATGGTATGTTGTTTTGCTTTCGGGAACGGTGCTTGTTAAATTATGGATGGCGTTTTTCAACAACCGCTTGTTTAAACTTACAAACAATCTCAACCTTAAAGCGATTAGGCAGGACAGTTTTAACGACTGCCTTGTAACGCTTGCTACAATAACGGCTCTGTTGCTCGCCCGCTTCCTCGGCTGGAACAGGGCGGACGGCATTATAGGTATGGCGGTTGCAATATTTATTCTTGTTTCGGGAATCGGTATTCTAAAAGGCGTTATGGGACCTCTGCTCGGCGAAGCTCCCTCGAAGCAGACGAGCGAGGAAATAAAAAGAATAATAACCGAAAACGATTTAATACTCGGCGTGCATGACCTCATAGTGCATAATTACGGCGTCGGCAAAGTAATAGCCTCCGCTCATGCCGAGGTGCCCGAAAGCGCTTCGCTTAAGGAAATACACGATATCATTGACACTGCCGAACGGAAAATTGAAGCTGAACTCGGCATAACGATGTGTATTCATATGGACCCCGTATGTACAGATGAAACGAGCGTGAAATATACGCAAATTGTATCTCAGGTTATAGAAAAATATAACGCCGAATACTCTTTTCACGATTTAAGAACAACGGAAGAAAACGGCGAAAAGAAACTGTTTTTTGACTTGAAGGTGCCGTTTGAGGATGAGTCAAAAAAAGAACAAATAAAGTCTGATTTAACCCAAATATTAGGCGACATCTGCCCGGATACAGCTATAAGAATAAATGTTGAACACGGATATATTGAAAACTAAGTTTAAAAGCAGGAGAAGTAAAAATGAAGTTTTATTTTGAATGGATTTTCCTTTTCGTCATCGCCGAAGCGGTATTATCCGTTTTGCAATTTGCTTTAAGGAAAAAATGCGCTAAAAACACCCTTCACTTCGCGCTCGCCGCAGTAAAAATTATTTTGGCAACGGCTTTTGCAGGGCTTGTTATGGCAGGTCCCGTATTTCTGCGCCCCGTGCAACCGTTTCTTGTTGCGCTTTATGCCGCGCTTTTTGCCGACGGTGTAGCAGATTTAATTTACACCATAATTTGCGCTATTAAAAAGTGCGAGAGAAAATTTGCGGTACAGAAAATTTTAGGGCTTGTTTTCGGCAT
>CADBNM010000052.1 GCA_902796055.1 Oscillospiraceae bacterium | reverse complement strand
TCCAAAATAAAACAAAAAGTTCATAAAAATGTCACGATTTCTTGACTGCAAATATATTATAATATATAATATATCGCGTACGATTTTAAATGGAGGAAAAAGCACAAATGTTTAGTGAAAGAATTTACAATTTTTCGGCAGGTCCTTCCATGCTTTCCGAGGATGTTTTAAAGGAAGCTCAGAGGGATTTATTAAATTACGGCGGCACAGGCACTTCCGTTATGGAAATGTCTCACCGTTCGGCAGCGTTTGAAGATATTATTCATCAAACCGAGGCGGATTTGCGCGAGGTTATGAATATTCCCGATAACTACAAGGTACTTTTCTTGCAGGGCGGCGCAACCTTAGAGTTCGGCGCAATACCGATGAACCTTTTAAAAACAGGCGTTGCGGATTATGTCCGTACAGGTCAGTTTTCAACCAAGGCATATAAAGAGGCGCTTCGCTTCAGCGATAAAATTCACCTTGCGGCTTCGAGCGACGATAAAACTTATTCTTACATTCCTCAACAGGAACAGTTGGATTTAAGCGATAGTGCGGATTATCTTCACATCTGCTTCAACAACACCGTTTTCGGCACAAAGTGGAACTATATTCCCGAAACAAACGGCGTTCCGATAGTAGCGGATATGTCCTCGTTCATTCTCAGCGAGCCTGTCGATGTTTCAAAATTCGGCGTAATCTATGCGGGCGTACAGAAAAATGTTGCTCCTGCAGGTATGGCTATAGTTATTGTCAGAGAGGATCTTTTAACAGGGCTTGACGGCGACAAGTATCCTACATATATGGACTGGAAAGAGCAGGCAAAGGCAGGCAGCATAATGAATACTCCGCCTTGCTGGTGCATTTATATGTGCGGCTTAACGCTTAAGTGGATTAAATCTCTCGGCGGACTTGAAAAAATGAAGGAAATCAATTACAAGAAAGCAAAAATTCTTTATGATTTTCTTGATTCTTCCGAGCTTTTTAAATCCGCAGTTGAGCCGAAATACCGTTCTATGATGAACGCTACCTTCGTAACCGGTGATGCAGAGCTTGACAAGAAGTTTGTTGCCGAGGCAACCGAGGCGGGCTTTGTAAATCTTAAAGGCCATCGTTCCGTAGGCGGTATGAGAGCTTCGATTTATAACGCTATGCCCGAGGAAGGCATTGTAAAGCTCGTTGAATTTATGAAAAAATTTGAAGAGGAAAACAAATAATGGCTGTTGTAAAAGCGTTTAGAGCCGTAAGACCGAAAAAAGAATATGCTTCGCTTGTGGCGGCATTACCTTATGATGTGATGAACAGCGCAGAGGCAAGGCAGAAGGTCAAAGGCAATAAATATTCTTTTCTTCATGTTGATAAAGCCGAAATAGACTTGCCCGAGGATATTGATATTTACGATGAAAAGGTCTATCTGAAAGCCGGCGAAAACCTTAAAAAACTTGTGAGCGACGGTGTTTGCGAGCAGGAGGCAAAGCCCGCGTTCTATATCTACAGGCAGATAATGAACGGCAGAAGTCAAACAGGGCTCGTTTGCTGCGCTTCGATTGATGATTATCTTAATAACACAATCAAGAAGCACGAAAACACTGTTGCCGCAAAGGAAGCAGACAGAATAAATCATGTCGATTACTGTGATGCGAATACGGGTCCTATATTTTTAACTTACAGAAATAACGCTCAAATCAGCGCTATTATTGAAAGCTATACCGAGAATAACGGCAGCGAATATGACTTTGTTTCGGAAAATGTAAGAAACACGGTTTGGGTGATAGATGACGATGAAATCATCGCAAAGCTATCCTCTCTGTTTTCGGCTGTTCCCGCTCTGTATATTGCAGACGGTCATCACAGATCCGCCTCCGCCGTAAAGGTAGGGCTTAAAAGGCGAGAGCAAAATCCCGGGTTTACGGGCGATGAAGAGTTTAATTACTTCCTTGCGGTTCTTTTCCCCGATACCGAGCTTGCGGTTATGGATTATAACAGAACCGTTAGAGATTTAAACGGTATGAGCGAAGAAGGCTTTCTTCAAAAGCTTTCCGAAAAGTTTGATATAGAGCCTGAAAATGAGGCTTACAGACCTGAAAAAAGGCATACTTTCGGCTTGTATCTCGGCGGAAAATGGTATAAAATGAGATTAAAGGAAGGCGTTGCGGATGAAGCCGACCCTCTTGCAAGGCTTGATGTTTCTATTTTGCAAAATGAGGTTTTGTCACCTTTGCTCGGCATAACCGATCCGAGAGCTGATAAGCGTATAGATTTTATCGGCGGCATCAGAGGGCTGGGAGAGCTTGAAAAAAGGTGCAGCGAGGATATGTGCGCCGCTTTTTCAATGTATCCCACAAGTATAGCGGATTTAATGGCTATCGCCGATTCGGGCAATGTTATGCCGCCTAAATCGACTTGGTTTGAACCCAAATTGCTTTCGGGACTCTTTATTCATAATCTTTCATAGCCGAAACGCTGTAAATGGTATTTAACATAATAAAAGAAGGTGAAACCATGAACAAAAAGATAATAGCTTTTTCATTGGCATTCGTAATTATTTGCGGGATTTTTGTCGGCTGCAAAAAGAAAGCTGCCGACCCGGTAAGTATCATTGTTACAGATGACAACGGCAAAGCCGTTACCGATAAAAACGGCGCCATAGTAACTAAAATCGCAATACCCGTTACCGATAAGGACGGCAATGCGTTTACGGAAAAAGCGACCAATTCAAAGGGACAGGTTTTAACCGAGGAAGACGGCGAGGAAAAAATGGTCGTAGTTACCGAACCGAACTCCGATTCGGCTGAAGGCTCAAAGTCCGGCAAAGGCTCAAATTCCTCTAAGGCAACCACTCAAAAGCAGGGCAAGACTGTTCCTGCGCCTGACAAGGTTCCCTATTCAACTACAGCTCCGGACGCAAACAAGGGCATTGACGAGTGGACCTTTGGCGCGCTTGCAAATGTTGGCGTAAATGCGCCTAAAGGCTGGACAAACGAAACTGTTAATCAGCTTGTTAAGGACGGCACAAACATCAGAGTTGTAGTCAACCCCATAAACTATTTGGGCAATTCGGTAAAAACGGCGGACGAATATGCAAAATTCCTCAAGGAAAACGATTCAAAGGGCTATAAGCAGCTCTCCTATCAAAAAGAGGTTTATGCTGACGGTGCAGGTATAGCAATTCTCAAAAAGTCGGATAAAACTCACGATGACGGCATGGGTCATACTTACGGTAAATACAGTATGACTTACATCTTCCAAACAGGAGATAAGGTGAGAGTTTACTTTGTTAATGCCGATAATGAGAAGGATGCAAAAATATCCATTAAAGACATAATTGCCAACACTTATTACAGGAGTTAGCTATGGGTAAAAAGATATTAGTTATAACTGTCTGCGCCGCACTGCTTTTCAGCTTTGCTTCGTGTAAATCCAAAAAGGAGGAGGCTGTAAGCACTACTGTTGCGGCTACTACTGAGACTACTGCCGCGAGCAAAGAAAAGCAGAAGACAAAAGAAAAGCAAACACAGTCCTCAAGTGAAAAATCTCAGGCCACGACAGAAAAGCAAGTTGAGTCGGGCGAAAAGTCGAAAAAGCAGGATAAGTCGCAGAGCGTAACCAAAAAGAACAGCGACGGCACCTTTTCCATAAAAGGCGTTAAGGTTGATGTTGTAAAATATTCGGACGCTTCGCTTTCGGACGGCAAACAGTTGATTGAAAAATTAGTTGAAGGCGCTGTTAAAAACGGTGAGATTTTAGATAAAAGTGAGACCGATAATTCCGCAGTTTATATTATCAGCGGTACGAACAAAAGCAACTCAAAAGCTCAGTTTTATAAATTGCAATATATTCAGGACGGCTCCGAGGGTTATTTAATAACCTATACCGCGGACAGCCGAGAGGCTCTCGGTCAAGACTTGAACTATGTCACGCAAAACTATAAAGAATTAGCAAGATAAAAATTAAAGGGTCGGCTCGCCGACCCTTCTTAATTTCTTGACTACAAGGTGTTCACATGTTAGAATATAAGTAATAATTATTTATAATGGGGTAGTATGAGTTACATTTCGTTGCAATTTATAATATTTGTTTTGTCGGCACTTGTGCTTTTTTATATTGTGCCCCAAAAGTATCGCTATATAGTATTGAGTATAGCGAGCATTTTCTTCTTTATAAGTTTTTCAAAATGGCTTGTTTTTGCCGTCGTCGGCTTAACGCTGATTTTATATTTTGCGGCGATAGCGATTGAAAAAAGAAACAATGATTTCAAGCTCAAGCGAAAAGAGCTTGAAAAAGCCGAGCGAAAAGAGTTAAAAAATCAAATCAAAAAGAAAAACAAAACTCTTATTGTGCTTTGTGTAAGCGTCGCATTTGCTTCTCTGGCAGCATTTAAATACCTTCCGTTTTTAACCGGAACGGTAAAAAGCGCGGTTAATGTTTTTGCTCCCGCCGTAAACATCCCGATTTTAAAGCTTATTATGCCTATAGGTGTTTCATATTATACTCTTTCTATGGTGGGCTATATTACCGATGTTTACAGAGGGGTCATAAAAGCGCAAAGAAATCCCTTGAAACTGTTGTTGTTTGCAACTTATTTTCCTTATCTTGTGGAAGGCCCTATTTGTTCTTACGGGGAGATGGGCAAACAGTTTGCGCAACCGAAGAAATTAACTTATAATGATTTTCTTAAAGCGCTTGAAATAATCATTTTAGGCTTGATTAAAAAGATGATAATAGCGGACAGGGCAGCGATTATCGCCAATGTTGTTTTCGATGATTACGCTAAATTCAGCGGCGTTTCCGTTTTGTTTGCGATGTTTATGTATACGATTAATATCTATTTCGATTTTTCCGGTTGTATGGATTTAATCAGAGGCGTTTCACTGCTTTTCGGCATCGAATTACCGGAAAACTTTCGACAGCCGTTCTTTTCAAAATCCGTTCAGGAATTCTGGCGTCGCTGGCATATTACGCTTGGCGAATGGATAAAAAAGTATATCTTTTATCCCGTTTCGCTTTCAAAAGCGAACTCAAGTTTTCAAAAGAAATGCGTAAACTCAAAACTGAGCAATCATTTAAAAAATTCATTGCCTATTTTGTACCCCTTGCTTTTTGTTTGTTTTTTTAACGGCATATGGCACGGTGCAAGTTGGAAGTATGTGCTTTACGGAATATATTACTATATTATTCTTTCGTTGGGCGTATTGCTTGAACCGCTGTTTGAAAAAATCTGTTCAAAATTAAAAATAAGCAGAGTGAGTAAACCTTACAAGGTATTTCAAATTCTTCGCACCTGTGTTCTCGTTATGTTCGGCTTAACAATTTTCAGGGCTGACAGTATTTCGGCAGCATTTAAAATGTTTGTTTCGTTGTTCAACATTTCAAACTCGTTAGGCTTATTGGGAACTCTTTATTCTAAAGCGGATTTGTCTGCGTTTGACTATGTAATGGTGTTAACCTTTACAGCTATAATGTTCATCATTTCGTTAAAAGCATACAAAGGCAAAGATTTATTTGAAGCATTTGAAAAAAAGCCTGCTTTTAGGTGGCTTTATATAACTATAGGCATAGCGCTTATTGTAACAACAGGCGTTTACGGTACGGCTTACACCGCTCAACCGTTTGTCTATGCGCAATTTTAGGGAGGATAAGTTATGTTTAAAAGAATTATAAAAATCATATCCTCCATTTTGGTAATTGCAATAATAACGGGTTGTTGCTGTTTTGTGTGCAATCACCCTTCGGAAGAAGTTGAAAACACCGTTGATTCTTTTTACAGAGAGGAAGCGGAGTCGCTCGATGTTGTATTTCTCGGCTCGAGTGCTTGCAGTAAGGATTTTCAACCGATAGAAATATGGAAGCAAAGCGGGATTTCTTCTTATAATTATTCCGTTGGCGCCTGTAGCTCTAATATTTATAAATCCATATTAAAGGAGATTGTTTCAAAGCAGAAAAAAAGCGTCATAGTTGTTGATATTGACGGTTTTATGGTAGCCGATAAATTTCAAAGAGAAGAAGATCCTGTAAGGCTTTGGGTTGACAGTATGCCGAAAAATGATAACTGGCGCTCAACAATAAATGAGCTTTGCGCTTCATCTAAACTTGAAAGGTATTTTCCCTTTAGCCGGTATCATAGAAATATGGTAAGCCCCCATATATACTTGCCTTTGACATATCGTCTTGCAAAAAAAGAGATTTTAAAACAAAAGGATATATTAAAAGGCTCAACTTTAAATGAGAGTAAAATTGAACTTGTCGGAACGGTAAATAATTCTGGGTTGATCGCCAAAAAACTTTATCCGCTTTCGGCTAAGTATTTGAAAGATTTTTTGGAATACGCAAAAGAGAATACCGACAATGAAATAATTTTTGTCGATCTTCCTAAAGCTTATTACGACAAGAAATCGTATTCGGAAAAAAAGCATTGGCTTTCAATGGCGCTGCAACTGAAAAAAGACGTTGAGGCTTACGGATATGATTTTTATGAATTCAACACTACTCAAAATAAAAAAATTGTCAATTTGAAGGACTTTGCTGATTCTTTACATTTAACCACAACCGGCGGGATTAAATTTTCTCGTTTTTTCGCGGATGTACTGATTAATAAATACCATATAAAGCCTACCGCAACCGGTTCGAAAGAGTGGCAGGCGGCTTACGATGAAGGAATAAAGATATTAAAAAAACAGGTGAAATAGATGAAAAATATTCTTCAAATGCTTGAAAAAGACGCAAAACTTTATCCTCAAAAAATTGCTTTTGAGGATATGGACGGGGCGATCACTTATTCCGAACTTTTGCAGCGTTCTCGTCAACTCGGCTCTTATATTGCCTCGCTCGGAATAAAAGGAAAACCGATAGTTATTCTTTTGAAGCAAAGCGTTAATACCGTTATTTCAATGATGGGCATTTTATACAGCGGCAATTTCTATTGCGTGCTTGATTATGACAGCCCTGACGACAGAATTCAAAATATAATATCGACTTTGGAGCCTAAACTTATTATTACGGATGATGAGAGCAAGGAAAAATCTCAACAATCTTTTTCCTTGCAAAGCATTGCTTTAGGCGAAGCAGGCGAGGAAATAAATGATAAAGTGCTCGACGAAATAAGGCGCGCACAGTCCGATACCGATCCCGCATATGTTCTTTTTACTTCAGGTTCAACGGGTGTTCCTAAAGGCGCGGTTTTATCTCATTTGAATGTATTAAAATATTCAAAATGGTTGACCGAAACTTTTGATTATAACGAAAATACCGTTTTGGGCAATCAAACGCCGTTTTATTTCAGCATGTCTGTTTCGGATATTTTCGGTGCGCTAAGGTGTGGCGGACAGGTGCAGATTATCCCTAAAATGTACTTTTCGTTTCCACTCAAACTTTTGCAATATATAAATGAAAAGCAAATAAATACAATTTATTGGGTGCCGACGGCTCTTTGCATAGTAGCAAATTGGAAAGCGCTTGATTATGAAGAATTGCCCGGTCTTAAAAAAGTGCTTTTTGCGGGGGAAGTTATGCCTGTAAAGCAACTTAATATGTGGATGGATAAATTGCCGGATGCTCTTTTTGCAAATCTTTTCGGACCCACGGAAACTACCGATATTTGCACATATTATATTCTTGATCGCAGGCTTGCAAATGATGAAAGCGTGCCGATAGGCGTTTCTTGCGATAACTGTCCTTGCCTTGTAATAAAGGAGGACGGTACTCTTGCCGAAAAGCCGGGCGAAAGCGGCGAACTCTATGCAAGAGGCTCATTTTTGTCTGCGGGATATTATAATAATCCCGAAAAAACTGCGGCGGCATTTGTGCAGAATCCTCTTAACAAATCTTATCCCGAAACCGTTTATAAAACAGGCGATATAGTTTCAATTAATGAATACGGTGAACTCATTTATCTTTCGAGAGCCGATTTTCAAATTAAACATATGGGCTACAGAATTGAACTCGGAGAAATTGAAGCAGCGGCAAATTCTGTTGAAAAAATAAACTTCTGCGCTTGTGTTTACGATAAAGAAAGCGATGATATAATACTTGTTTATCAAGGCAGAAAGATTGATAATGAAAGTTTAAGCGAACAAATATCAAATAAACTTCCGCATTATATGATGCCTACCAAGATGTATAAGTTAAAAGAAATACCGTTTAACGCAAACGGTAAGATAGACAGAAAATGGATATTAAACAATTATAAAAACTTTTAAGGAGTAAATTATGGAAGAGAAAATTATTGAGATTTTAAATGAAATTAAATCGGGCGTTGACTATAGAAACGAAAAAGGCATAGTTGATAACGGTGTGTTACATTCGTTTGATATAATTACGCTTGTAAGAAAACTTAGCGACGAGTTTGATGTTGAAATAACGGCGGCGGAACTTCTCCCGGAAAACTTTAACAGCGTTGAAGCGATAGCCGAAATGATTGAAGACTTAGAAGATTAAAGGGCTTAGAAAGCCCTTTAATCTTCCAAGCACTTATCGAGCGCCTTTATTGCAGGAGCAATATCCTCTTTTGCTATAGCTGAATAGTTCATAATGACAATGTGCTTCGGCGCATTTTTTTTATTTCTTCGGTAATATTCGGAAAGGCAGGAAATCTTAACTCCGTTTTTTTCGGCTCGTTTAACAAGCTCGGCGTCGCTTATATCCGTTTCAACCTTAACAAGAAAATGCAGTCCCGCTTCTTCTTCAAGCACGCTCAGCTTATCGCTCAGCCGACTGTTTTTAATCTCGCTCAAGAGCGAATTTCTTATTCTTTTATAGTAGTTTCTCATTCTGTTTATGTGCTTTTCAAAATACCCCTCGTCAATGAATAGCGCGAGCGTCAGCTGCTCGAAATTTGAAACGGTGTTTGAATAAAACCCGAGCTTTTTATAAAACTGCTCAACCATTCTTTCGGGCAGTACCATATAGCTGATTCTTATTGCAGGTGAGAGCGATTTGGTAAATGTATTAATATATATAACCTTTCCCTCGCCGTCAATGCTTTGGAGTGCGGGCAACGGCTTGCCCGTGAAGCGGAATTCGCTGTCATAGTCGTCCTCGATTATATATCTGCTTTTATCTTCGCTTGCCCAATTAAGCATTTCATATCTTCTCGAAATGCTCATAACCGTACCCGTAGGGAAATGGTGTGACGGAGAAAGGTGCGCAATTTGAGCCGAACTTTCATATAGCCTGTCCGTTCTCATACCGTCCCCGTCTGTATCGACGAAAACGCACTTAACGCCGTTTGCGGAGTATATGTCGCTGATTTTTCCGTATCCGGGGTTTTCCGTAGCATAAACCTTGTCAAAGCCCAAAAGCTGAATAATGAGCGAATACAAATATTCCGTGCCGGCGCCGATAATTATTTGCTCGGGCGAAACGGACATATTCCTGTATTCCTTTAAATGCTTGCAAAGCGCTTGACGCAGCTCGTTAATTCCGCCTGCGTCCGAGGGGAGCATAACCTCTTTCGGGTTTTCGAAGGCGACCTTGAGCATTTTTTTCCAAACCGAAAACGGGAAATTGCTTGCTCTTACGCCGTTACTTGCAAAATTATATTTATATATTTTGTGCGTTGAAGAGTATATTTGCTTATTTCCATCTTTTTTCTCGCTCGGGAAGGGCGCGTATATAGCCGAAACAAAATATCCGCTCTTCGGCACGGAATAAATATAGCCCTCGCTTATTAATTGGCTGTAGGCGTTTTCAACCGTAATAACGCTTATTCCGAGATTTTTTGCAAACGCTCTTTTTGACGGTAGCCGCTCATCCTTTTTCAGCTCGCCGTTAATAATATCTGCCTTTATTTTTTCATATAGCTGAATGTATAGGCTTTTACCGTTGTCGTTATCAAGTGTGTATGTTAGCATTTTTCACCTCTGACACTATTTGAATATCGCTTTTTTGCAATATTGTTATAGTCAGATTATACCTCCTTGTGAGTTTTTTGTAAAGAAACTTGAAACATATTTTTTACTGTGATATTATTAAAATATATTATGAAAAATAAAAAAATCAAAATCTTTATAATATTATTATTTGTTATTCTGCTTGCACTGGCGGCAGGAATGTATTACTGTAGCAATTTCACCATTGCAAGCGAGGTTTTTGATATCGCCGATTCAAAAATACCCGCCGATTTCGAGAGCTACAGAATAACTCAAATAAGCGACCTGCAGGGCAGAGAGTATTCTGATGGCGCAGAAAAGCTGCTTTCGCTTGTCAACGAACAAAAGCCCGATATGATAGTTATTACGGGAGACCTTATTGACCGCACGAGAGCGGATATATCTCCCGCGGTTGAAACAGTGCGCCGACTTGCCGAAACAGCGCCGGTTTATTATGTTAACGGCAATCACGAAAGAGGAAGCGGAAAAAATTATGATAAGCTTCTTGTCAGTCTCAGGCAAATCGGAGTAAGCGTTTTAGAGGATAAAAGCGTTTTAATCAAAAAGGGCGGCAGCGCCATTGAGCTTATCGGCTTAAGGGATATTACCTTCAGGCAACTTAAAGAGGGCGAGGAAATGGCGACTTTAACCGCAGATAAGATAAAAGAACTTAAATCGGGAGATTATTATACTATATTGCTCTCTCACCGTCCCGAGCTGTTTGATTATTATGCAAAGGGCGGAGTGGACTTGATTTTTTGCGGTCATGCGCACGGCGGCCAGATAAGGCTGCCTTTTGCAGGAGGCTTATATTCGCCAGACCAAGGCTTTTTCCCTAAATATACTAACGGTCTTTACGAAGAGGCGGGCGTCAAAATGCTTGTGAGCAGAGGGCTTGGCTACAGTATGATACCCGCAAGATTTAACAATACTCCGGAAATTGTTACGGCTGTTCTTCATTCTTCAAAATAAAAGGCAAAGGAGGAACTTATGAAAAAAACACTTAGCGTAATACTTGCATTATCGCTCTTCTTAAGCGTTTTTTGCATTAACTGCTTTGCTGTGGAGAAAGGCGAGTGCGGCGAGAATTTAAGGTGGGAGTACAGTGCCGTTCTCGGAGAAATGCATATTTACGGCAGCGGCGCAATGACCGATTTTTCGGAAAACGGCGCTCCCTGGAACAGCTATGCCGGAACGGTCAGCTCTCTTTATCTTCCTTCCTCGCTAACTCATATCGGCTCATATGCTTTTCAAAACTTCGCTTCATTAAAAGAAATTGATTTTCCGTCCGCGCTCACTTCCATAGGGGAAGGCGCTTTTAAGGGTGCGGGTTTAACCGAGGTCGTTTTGCCTTATAAAATAGCTGTGCTTGAAGCGGAAACCTTTTGCGAGTGCGACGCTCTTGAAAGGATTGAGTTTAAAACGGTAACTTATTCCAAAGAGGTTGAAATTGAAAATGAGGGAGAAACTGTAAGCTCTTATAAGACCGTAAGCGAAGGGTTGAGAAAAATAGGCAATAATGCCTTTGAGTTTTGCTCGGCTCTTGATAATGTTGAGCTACCGAAAACTCTTGAAAGCCTCGGTAGCTATGCTTTTAGCGAGTGTACGGCGCTAAGCTCGGTCAAATTCATTTCCGAAACCTTTAAAAGCATAGGGGAGGGTGCGTTTTCATACTGCTCTTCTCTTCAAAAAATTGAACTTCCGACAGGAATTACAAAAATAAATGCGCGTACCTTTCGCGGTTGTGCGCTCAAAAGAATAGACCTGCCTAAAACCGTTACAAGCGTAGGCGACGCTGCTTTTGCATTTTGCGAATACTTAACGAAAATAGATGTTTATGCAAACGATTGCGCATTTTTCGCAGGTGAAAATACAACTCCCGATAAGGCAAAGCTTTGTGTTTCTAAAACCGCCGCTAAAGCGATAAGCTATGCTAAAAAGTATTCTAAGCCCTATGCCGTTTTATGTAAAAACAGGGCGTTAAGGCATAACTATATTTTAACAGCCGTTAAAGCGACTTCCGCTCGCGACGGGTATATTCAAAATAAATGCTCCAAGTGCGCTTATATTCAAAAGACTGTAATAAAGAGAATAAAGGGCGTGTCGCTTTTAAAATCCGATTTTGTTTATAACGGTAAAAGGCAGCATCCCTCCGCTTCTCAGATAAGAGTGCTTGATTATAATTCAAAAGTCATCCCCTCAAGCGAATACAGCGTAAGGTTCAATTTGAGCAGCTCGGCTGTCGGCGCTCACAGCTTAACAGTTACCTTTAAAGGCTCAAAATACAGCGGCAAGCTCACAAAGGCTTATTACATTATTCCCAAGGGCACTTCGATAAAGTCGCTTTCCGCAGCCAAGGGTGCGCTTAAGGTGAGTTGGGTAAAGCAAAGAACGCAAACAAACGGCTATCATATCGTGTATTCAGCCGATAAAAGCTTTAAGTCGGGTGTAAAAACCGTGCTCATAAAGAACAATAACACGGCTGCTTATACCTTGAAAAAGCTTGCCCGAAACAGGGCTTATTATGTGAAGATAAGAACATATAAATCAGTCGGCGGCAAAAAGTATTACTCTGCTTGGTCAAAAGCAAAGGGGAAAGTTACCAAATGAGAAAACTAAATGCCAAAAGAATAACAATAATCATAGCGGCTGTCGTGCTGATTGCCGCATTAGCGTTAACTCACTTTGTTTTTCTGCCCCGACATCGCTATGCTTGTGCCTATGTAAAACAGATAAGCGCTTCAAGCATTGCGAACATAGATAAAACAATTTTGATTTCGCATAGGGGGATAGCCGCCGAAGCACCCGAAAATACTTTGCCCGCTTATGAAATTGCAGCAAAGAAAGGCTTTAAATATGCGGAGACCGATATAAGAACTACGGCGGACGGCGTTTGGGTACTCACTCACGATAACTCCTTAAAGCGAATGACGGGCTTTTCGGGCAAATGTGAGAATATGAAGCTTTCCGAGGTGCGTTCCTATCCCGTAATTAAGGGCGCGAATGCAAAGAATTATAAAAATCTTGTAACTCCTACATTTGAAGAATATCTTGAAACTTGTGTAAAAAACGGCTTAATTCCCGTGGTCGAAATTAAAACTTATCCCGAGGATTATAAAAATCCGCCTTATAAAGATATTTTATCGTCACTGAAAAAATATAATGTAAATAACGCTATTATTATTTCATTTTCGCACTTGGCTTTAGAACAGATAAGGGAGTACAATAAAAATATTAAAATGCTTTATCTTTGCAAAACGCTTGATGATGAAAGTGTGAGTAAAGCGGAGAAAATAGGAAACTGCGGTATAGATTGCTCTTATAAAGCTTTTGCGAAAAACCCTCGGCTTGCCGAGAGGATAATCGCCGATGGTATGCCGCTCGGTGTTTGGACGATTGACAAGAAAGAAGAGGCTGAAAAGGCAATAGAAGCAGGCGTAAAGTATTTAACCACAAATGCGATTATGCCCGAGAGGTAAAAAATGAAAAGAACAGTAAGTGATATTTTAAAGGGAAATAAATATCCCGGCAGGGGAATAGTTACGGGGCTTTCGCCCGATGGTGAAAAAGCAGTATTTGCATATTTTATAATGGGCAGAAGCGCTTCATCGAGAAACAGACTTTTTGAGGCTGAAGGCGACGAGGTGCAAATAAAACTTTTGAAAGCCGAAAATGCGGGCGACACTTCGCTTATACTTTATTCGCCTGTTAAAATTTCGGGGAAAAAGATAATTGTCACCAACGGCGACCAGACCGATACGATATGCGAATATTTAAGCTCGGGCAGGAGAGTTATCGAAGCGCTCAGAAGCAGAACCTTTGAGCCTGATGAGCCCAATTTCACTCCGCGCATAAGCTCGGTTTTCAACTGCGAAAGCAAAAAATATATTTTGAGCATTTTGAAGAGCGCGGATGAAAAAGGCAGTGCCTGTTTAAGGCAGTACTTCGAATATGAAGCCTTGGCGGGCAAGGGACATTTAATTCATACATATGAGTGTGACGGTAATCCGCTTCCTTCATTTAAGGGCGAGCCGAAGCCGCTTGTGATTTCGGATAGTCCCGAGGAGCTTTCGGCTGAAATTTGGGATAGTCTGGACGGCGACAATAAAATTTCTCTCGTTGTGAGATACACGGATATTAAAACAGGAAAATATACACAGACAATTATAAATAAATACTCTCGTTAAGGAGCAGATTATGGAAGAAAGAAAAAAGTATATAAGCCCGTTGTCAACAAGATATGCTTCTAATGAAATGCAGTATATTTTTTCATCGGACTTCAAGTTTAAAACCTGGCGCAGGCTTTGGATTTCGCTTGCAAAGGCTGAAAAGGAACTCGGCTTAAATATAAGCGCTGAGCAGATAGCCGAGCTTGAAAGGTTTAAGGACGATGTCAATTACGATGTGGCGCAGGAGCGAGAAAAGGTTGTAAAGCACGATGTGATGAGCCATATTTATGCTTACGGCAAGCAGTGCCCGAAGGCTGAGCCTATCATACATCTCGGAGCGACCTCCTGCTATGTTGGCGACAATACAGATGTTATTATTATTAAAGAGGCAAGCGAGCTGGTAATGTCAAAATGTGCGCAGGTGCTTAAAAATCTGTCTGAGTTTTCGCTTAGATATAAGGATATGCCCTGCCTCGGCTATACACATTTGCAGCCTGCTCAGCTTACGACTGTAGGCAAGAGGGCTACGCTGTGGATGCAGGAGCTGATTTACGATGTTGAGGAGCTTGAATTCAGGCTTTCAAAGCTGCGCCTGCTCGGCTCAAAGGGGACAACAGGCACACAGGCTTCATTTATGGAGCTTTTTGAAAACGATGAAAGCAAGGTTAAAAAAATGGAGGAGCTTATTGCCGCAGATATGGGCTTTGAAGGCTGCGTTGCAGTCAGCGGACAGACTTATTCGCGCAAGACTGACGCTTACTTCCTTTCGGCGCTTTCGGGTATAGCGCAGAGCGCATATAAATTTGCTAACGATTTAAGAATACTTCAGTCCTTTGAGGAAATGGAGGAGCCCTTCGGAAAAAGTCAAATCGGGTCTTCGGCAATGCCTTATAAACGCAATCCCATGCGCAGCGAAAGAATTTGCGCTCTTGCAAGATATGTGATTTGCGACGCGCTCAATCCCGCCGTTACCGCTTCAACGCAGTGGCTTGAAAGAACTCTTGATGACTCTGCAAACAAGCGCATATCCGTTGCCGAAGCGTTTTTGGCTGTCGACGCCATATTGAATATTTATATAAATGTAACGAGCGATATGGTGGTTTACGATAAGGTTATTGCTCGCAGGGTAATGGAAAAGCTGCCGTATATGGCAACCGAGAATATACTTATGGAAAGCGTAAAGCGCGGCGGCAACCGTCAGCAGCTTCACGAGAAAATCCGCGAGTATTCCCATAAGGCGACTTACGCCGTTAAAATGGAGGGCAAGGCAAACAATCTTATAGAAAATATTGCCGCAGACCTCGATTTCCCGATGAATGAGGAAGAAATAAAAGAGCAGTTAAATCCCAAACTGTATGTCGGCAGAGCGCCTTCTCAGACAGTGGAGTTTAACGAGGAAGTTGTAAAGCCCGTCTTGGAAAAATACTATAAGGGCGAAATAAAATCGGTTTTGAGTGTGTAATATGAAAGAATTTGAATTAAAATACGGCTGCAATCCCAACCAAAAGCCGGCAAGAATTTTTATGCAGTCGGGCGAGGATTTGCCTATAGAAATACTTTCGGGTAAGCCGGGATATATTAATTTTTTAGACGCCTTTAACGCTTGGCAGCTTGTGAAGGAACTCAAGGCGGCGACCTCTTTGCCTGCGGCGACTTCCTTTAAGCATGTAAGTCCGACCTCTGCGGCGGTAGGCAGAATACTGCCTGAGAGCTTAAAAAAAGCCTGCTTTGTTGATGATATCAAAGACCTTGATTCATCGCTTCTTGCCTGTGCTTATGCGAGGGCGAGGGGAACGGACAGAATGTCCTCCTTCGGCGACTTCATTGCGCTTTCGGAGGAATGTGACGAAATCACCGCTTCGCTAATAAAAAGAGAAGTGTCGGACGGTATTATTGCTCCGTCCTACAGTGAAAAGGCACTTGAGATATTAAAGAGTAAGCGAAAAGGTAATTACAATATTATTAAAATTGATAAAAATTATGAGCCGGAGCTTAAAGAAACCAAGCAGGTATTCGGCATAAGCTTCGAGCAGGCAAGAAACAATTGCAATATTAATGAAGAGTGCTTTAAAAATATAGTAACGCAAAATAAACAGCTGCCCGAAAGCGCGAAAACTGATTTGATAGTTGCTTTAATAACGCTTAAATACACTCAGTCGAATTCCGTTTGTTTTGCTAAGGACGGTCAGGCAATAGGGGTAGGCGCAGGTCAGCAGTCTCGAATTCACTGCACTCGCCTTGCTGCGTCAAAGGCGGATATTTGGCATTTGCGTCAGCACGAAAAGGTTTTAGGCTTACCGTTTAAAGAGGGATTGGGCAGACCCGAAAAGGATAATGCAATTGATGTTTATTTGGGCGATAATCCCGAGCAAATAATTGAAAACGGCGCATGGGAACAGTATTTCACTATAAAGCCCGAATACTTTACACTCGAAGAAAAGAAAAACTATCTTGCTGCCGTTTCGGGCGTAGCTTTAGGCTCAGATGCATTTTTCCCCTTTGATGACAACATAAAAAGAGCCGCTAAAAGCGGCGTGAAATATATTGCTCAGCCCGGAGGCTCGGTAAGAGATGACCTCGTGATAAAAGCGTGTGACGAAGCGGGAATAGTTATGGCGTTTACCGGGGAAAGATTATTTCACCATTAGTATTGACATTTTATTCTTATAAGTGATAAAATATTATTAATAATTTATTAAAAGGAGTTTTTATTATGAAACAGTGTCCTAATTGCAATGCAACTTATGATGATGCTAAAAAATTCTGCATTAAATGCGGCACAGTGCTTGAAGATGCACAGCCCGCTCCTGCTACAGATGAAACAACAGTATTAAACGAGCAAGCCGCTCCCGTAGTTGAGCAAGCTGCTCCTCAGCCTGAGCCCCAGCCCCAGCAGCCCGTATATCAGGCTCCTCCCGTATATCAGCAGGCTCCCCCTGTATATCAGCAGGCCCCCGTTAACCCTGATGACCATACGGCGGAAATGGATCAAGAAGATATTGCAAAAGGTAAACTTTATGCAATTTTCGTTTATCTTTTCGGTCCTGTTGCAATGATTGTTGGTCTTTTAGCTGTAAAGGATTCAAAGTTCCTTGATTTCCATATCAAATTAAACATCAAGTATCTTGTTGTTAATACAATCCTTGTTCTTCTTTCAGCAGTATTTTGCTGGACATTTGTTATTCCGATTGCAGGCGCGATTTGCATGTGCATTGTATCTGTGCTTATAATCATTTCCTTCGTTCAGTGTTGCAAAGGTCAGGCGAAAGACCCTGCAATTATCAAGAACATTAAATTTTTAAAGTAAGAGGCGATAAAAAATGATTTGTAAAAACTGTAATCAGCAAATAAGCGAAGAAAGTTTATTTTGTCCTTATTGCGGAAGCGCTGTAGAACAGCCTGTCACGGAGCAACCGATTCCCGAACAGGCACCTGTGGCAGAACAACCGGCACCTCAGCCGATTTCTCAACCTGCTCCTGCTCCTCAGGAACAGTATCAGCAACCGACAGGGCAATATCAACAAGCGCAGTATCAGCAACCTCAGTCGCAGCAGTTTTATCCCAATCCCGTCGCACAACTTGACAGCGAGGTTGATTCTGCTAAAACTTTAGGTATAGTTGCGCTTATAGGTGCGTTTGTCTGCCCGCTTGTTAGTTACATTTGCGGTGGCATCGGTCTTTCAAAGGTTAAAAAATTAAAACCGCAGTCAAATGAGCAGCAAGCGCAGAAACTTAAAAGTGCCAAGAACTTGTGCACTGCGGGTATTATAGTACATACCGTTTTGGTGGTTCTTTCGATTGTTATTACGATTGTATTTTCTGTAGTTGCGGTTAAGGCTGCAGAAAAGGCTTATGATGCTCTCAAAGACAACCCTAATTTTAATTATAACTATGAAAATCCTGACGGTACTCCCGATATTCCCGATGAATACAAGCAATTTTTCGAATAATAAAGCATAAAAAACGGTGCGTATTTTGCACCGTTTTTTTGTACTATAAATTTTTCCCCATGAGTGTTGAGCCAAAAGCGCTTATTATTTTTTTAAATCCGAATTTTTTATAAAAGGCTATGGCTCTTTTGTTATCCGCAGAGCAGGAAAGCATAACGCCTTTTATGCCTTTTTCCTTTAAATGCTCAAGCAGTGTATTCATAAGCTTGCTTCCATAGCCCGAGGACTGGTATTCGTCTAAAATATCTATGTGCAAATGAGAGGGGTATTTACCGCCTAAAAGCGAATACTTTACAGGCGTGAAAAAGCTCAAAAAAGCCCAAAGCGGACTCAATTCAACAATCCTTTTCAGGTTGTCTTTCCTGTAGCGCCTTGCAAAGCGCTTTGCGCTTGGAGCGCATAGAATATAACCCACAGCTCTTCCTTTTTCTTCAAGCACAAAGCAGTGTTCGGTTTCCTCGTTAATATAATAGGAGGAAAACATCAAAGCCGTGATTTTTTCCATCTTGTCATTTTTTCTGAGTATTCCCGACGCGGTTTGTATACATATATACTCGGCGTCAGCCAAATCCGCCCTGCGGGCTTTTCTGATATGCGGCATATGAGACCCTCTTTCGATTTTTTCTAATTATATCACATAAATTATAAATATTACAAATGCTTGACTTTTTTGTGCAATAGTGCTATAATACACAAGATGTTTTTATGCAATAGTTCTGTAAAGCTAATATGCTTTACGCAAAAATATTATATTATTTCTACAAATATCCCTAAAATACTCGAAACCAAGAACTATAATAAAAGCATGAACTAAATTATAAGCTTTCTTTTGGGAGAGAAAGCAGAAGGAGTTTAAAATGGCTACTAAAAAGACTACTACAGCAAAAGACACTAAAAAGGCTGCTAATGCAGTAAAAGAAGAAACTAAAAAGGTTGAAAAGGAAGTAAAGACAGCTGCAAAGAAGGCTGCTACGGAGACCAAGCCCGTTGCAAAGAAGGCTGCTACGGAGACCAAGCCCGCTGCAAAGAAGGCTGCTAAGGAAACCAAGACAGCTGCAAAATCAGCGAAGAAGACAACTAAGAAGGCTTCTGCTCCCGCAGTAAAGGGTTTGTTCTTTGAATATGCAGGCAAGCAGGTTGACGCTTCCACATTAGCTCAGACCGCTAAAGACGCTTTCAAGGCAAACGGCGGTAAGGATGCAGTTCGTTCCATCGAGCTCTATGTTAAGGCTGAGGACAATGCTCTTTACTATGTAATCAACGGTAAAGAAACAGGCAAGGTAGAACTCTAAGGTTGCGGACAAAGCGTTTAAGAGCTCTACCGACTAACCAAATCAAAGATTTGGAGTTGTTAATCGAGAGCTTGGCATTCGCAGTCGGGGACTGCTCGGCTAAAACAGTGCAGAATATCTGCTAATTTAAGTTTAAAAGAAACACGGAGCATCGTTTGATGCCCCGTGTTTTTTATCTGAATAGCAAAATATCTTGTAAAGCAAAATTACTTTACAGCGTTAATTGCTCTAAATACCTGCTCGGCGCTTTGCTCTAAAGCTTGGGCAGCGTTTTCTTTTTGCATCATTTGCTCCTTATCGCAAAATCCGCGCAGTATCGGGAAAAACGCGTCTATATCAGCTTCGTTTACAGTCTCTGCTCCCTTGCCGGTTACCGCGCAAAAGGCGATAGTCGCTGCACCTGCTTGCTTTGCAATTTTTGCAGCGCTCACCGGTGCTTTGCCCATCACGCTTTGTGAGTCTATTCTGCCTTCGCCGGTTACAAATATGTCCGCGCCGTCCAATTTTTCTCTTAGCTGTGTTGCTTCAGCCACAATTTCCGTGCCCTTTTTAAGCTCGCCGCCGAGAAAAGTAACAAACGCCCAACCGAGTCCGCCTGCCGCACCTGCGCCTTTAACATTTTTTGTATCCTTGTGAAAATTCATTTTTACCGTGTCCGCAAGGTCGCTCAAGGCAGTGTCGAGCAGCTTAATTGCTTTTTCATCCGCGCCCTTTTGCGCTCCGAATACCTCAGCCGCGCCTTCGGGACCGCATAAAACATTTTCAACATCACAGGCCACCGAAAATTTGCATTCGGGAATATATCTGTTGCCTTCGGAAAAATCAATGTGCTTAATATCGGCAACATCCTTGCCTTTAATATTTTTTATTCTGTCGCCGAAGCGGTTATAGAATTTAAGCCCTAAAGCCTCTAACATTCCTATTCCGCCGTCAATTGTTGCGCTTCCTCCAAGACCGATAATGTATTTTCTTACTCCTCTGCGGATAGCGTTGTCAATCATTTGTCCGACGCCGTAGCTGCTTGCTTCAAGCGGATTTCTGTCCTGCTCGTTAACAAGTGTGAGTCCGGCTGCTGCGGCAACATCAATGATTGCCGTGTTATCGTCGGTCAAAGCATACTGAGCTTCAATTTTATCGCCCATAGGACCGTTAACGGTACAACTGATTATTTTTCCGCCTAAACCTTCAAGTAAAGCCTCGGCAGTTCCTTCTCCGCCGTCTGCGAGAGGGGAAACAATAATCTCTGCGTCACCGAAAATTTTTTCGGCGGCATTTTTAACAGCCGTGCCCGCTTCAATTGAAGAAAGGGAGCCTTTGAAGGAATCGGACGCTATAACAATTTTCATTTTCTCACCAACCTTAAGCCACTGTTTTTAAGGCGCTGACTAATGAAAATCCTTTAGCTGTCTGCTATGAGACGGAGTAAATCAAGTCGTCATAAACATTTTGCAAATGCTTAATTTCAACCTCGTTTTCTTTAATGATTTCCAAAAATTTTTCGGCTGTTATAAGATTTTCGTCAATAAGGATTTTTGCTTCTTCACGCGCACATACATATTTTGCGCCGTTAAGTGTTTGAATGTAATAAATCATATCGTAATCCTTTATGTGAAATGATATCACATAAATTATCACATTTTGCCGAAAAATTGTCAACAAAATAGCCTAAAAACAGAATATTGAATAAATAATATTTATGTTTTATGTGCATTACTAACAAAAACTTAGTATAAATAATCACATAACAATATTTTAACACTTTAATTCACAGCGATAGATTCTGTTATTCTAAAATAATATCGCAAATTCTATCAACATCTTCTAAGCTTAAATCAGCATAAAGCGGCAGCGTCAGCACTCGTAAAGCGATTTGTTGAGCAATTGGAGTGTCGGCGATATTTGCATTTGGAAAAGACTTATAACAGCTGAAAGAATTTGTCAGCGGATAAAAGTATTTTCTTGCGTTAATGCCTTGCAAGCGCAGGCGATGGATTAATTCATTTCTTGTATATTTATAGTTCTCCAACACAATAGGGAAATAACTGTAATTCGATTTAACATAATCGGGAATTTTGCATAGCACAATTCCCTTTGCCCCGTCAAGCCTTTCAATATAATGCTCATATACAGCCTTTCTTTTTGATATTTCTTCGTCGATATGCATTAAATTGCATATGCCCATGGCAGCGGAAAACTCATTCATCTTCGCATTTCCGCCGATAAAAGTAACCTCTTCCTCGTTTTTTATTCCAAAGTTTTTCATTTCATTAAGTATGCGCACTCTGTCGGGGTCTTTTAAGCATGCGGCGCCGCCTTCAATGGTGTTGAAAACCTTTGTAGCGTGGAAGGAATACATTGAGATGTCGCCGAAATTGGCAACGCTTTCATTTTTGTATTTAACGCCGAAAGCGTGAGCGGCGTCATAAATAACCTTTAAGCCGTATTCATCTGCAATTTCCGCGATTTTTTCAACCTCACAAATGTTGCCGTAAACATGCACGGGCAAAATTGCACAGGTTTTATCGTTAATGAGCTGAGGTATTTTTTCGGGGTCGATGGTATAGTCGTCTTTTTTTATGTCACAAAAAATCGGGGCAAGACCGCTTCTTACTATTGCGTGAGTTGTTGAAGCGAATGTGAACGGCGTAGTAATTATCTCGCCGCCCTCGGGAAAATCAAAGGATTTTATTGAGTTTTCAAGCGCAAGATGACCGTTTGCAAATAGAACAACACTGTCCGCGTCGAGGTATTCCTCCAACTCCGACTGGAGCTTTTGGTGCTTTACGCCCATATTCGTCAGCCAATGGCTTTCAAATAAATCCTTTATTTCTTCGCAGTACTCTTCAAAAGAAGGCATGGAAGATTTTGTAACATTAATCATAAAAATACCCCCCAAAAAAACATTAAACAGATATTATAATTATATATGTTAATTTAAACAAAGTCAATTCTTTAGTGCAAAGCGTTTTAAACACAACTTGACTATACGGTAAGCAAATGTTAGAATTAATATAAACATTAATATTATAATATGAGGAAAAGTATGAGTATAACTAAAGACAAAGTGACAATTGTTTCACCCGTTTATAATACTCCCGAGAAGTATCTTAACAAATTAATTAAAACCGTTTATGCACAAACCTTCGGCAATGTTGATTTGATATTTGTTGATGACGGTTCTCAAGAGCATACGGTTGAGTATCTTAAAAAAATTGATAAAAAATATGATAAAGTAACAGTAATATATCATCCTCACAACAAGGGCTGCGGCGAAGCCAGAAAAACGGGCTTCAGAGCCGTAAAGGACGCTGAATATGTTATGGAATGTGATCCGGACGACTGCATTGCGGTTGACGCTGTAGAGCATCTTTACAATTTGGCGAAGAAATACGGCGCAGATGTTGTTACAGGCGGCGCACAGTCTGTTTTAGGTCCTTTTAAGCTGCCTTATTCTCCCGCTTATTATATGAGAGAAGAGAGGTCTTTTAGTAGAGAGGAAATAGTTAACGATTTGCTTATATCCTTCTTCGGATACAACAAAATTCCTGTTGCGCAGTGGGCAAAGCTTTATCATAAAAGTCTACTCCCCATATTATCCGAATGTGTGACCGTTACGGACTTTGCGGCGACTGACGAAACGGTAGTTTTAAATATTTTTGCGCAGGCAAATTCCTTGGCGGTAACGCCGAAGGCGGTTTACTATTACAGGCAAGGCGGCGGCAGTTCACAGTTTAGAGAAAAATATTTTGAAGATGTTATAGCCTTTTATAATTACCGCAAGCCCTTTATTGAAAAGTATTTGAAGGACTACCGCGAGAACGGTAGAACTGCAAGAGATTATATGGATATAGAGCTGAAAAACGAAACTTATTTTATTTTAAATAAATTCGCTTCGGCAAACAAGCCCTCTCGCGAGGAGCTTTGTAAAATGGCTCAAACGGTCTTGGAACAAGAAGAGGTTGTCGAGGTCTTCAAAAATAGAGAGTTAAAGTCAAATTACATCGGGTATGATGAAGCGGTTTTAAGCGGGGATTATTCCGTTGTAGCGGATTATATTGAAAACGCAATAAAAAACAGACCTTTATCCCGGAAGATAAAAGAATTTATTTTTAAGCTGTTTTAATGATTAGAGGTGTATTATGAAAATCGGCATTCTGACGCTGCACAGCGCTCACAATTACGGAGCCGTAATGCAGGCGTTTGCAACAAGAAAAGCATTTTCAAACATAAGTGAAGATAATGAAGTGAATATTATTGATTACCGTCAGCCCGATATGGAAAGCAGAAAGGGCTTTAAGCTTGATAAAAATATCAGGTATGACCTTATTCAGCTTGAGAGACTTCTGCTTAACGGAAAGGTAAAAAGCAGAAGAGCAGCGTTTGAAAGCTTCATAAAGAATAATCACTGCTTATCAAGAACCTGCAGCAGCAAAAAAGAGCTTAGCGAGGTTGCGTCCGGGTATGATGTGCTTGTTTCGGGCAGCGACCAGCTATGGAACAGATTTATTACCGATGGAGATTTAGCTTATTATCTTGATATAGATAAAACGCAGGGCTGCAAAAAGATATCCTATGCTTCTTCCTTCGGCGAATACAGATTCCCGAAAGACAGCGAGGATAAAATGAGAGAGATTTTTAACGATTTTGCTCATATTTCCTGCAGAGAGCTGGATGGGTGCGAGTATATTGAGCAAATAACACGCTTAAATTGCACAAATTGTTGCGACCCGACCGTGCTTTTGGATAAATCGGAATATGCACAAGTATATAGCCGTAAAGGCGCGGTAAGAGATAAAATAAAAAAGCTTGCTAAAGAAAAGTATTTGATTGTTTATAACCTCACTAATGAGAAAGAGGTATATGACGCAATAGAGAAAATCGCAAAAGCGAAAAATCTGAAGGTTTATCAATTAATTGAGAGCGTGAGAAAAAAGAGCGTTGTAGACAAAATTATTCAAGACGCTTCTCCTGAAGAATTCTTGTATTTAATGGATAATTCGGAGTATGTTATCACAAATTCTTTTCACGGAACCTGCTTTTCGGTAATATTCCAAAAGGATTTTTATGTAATAACTCCTCATAGACCTAACAGAATGATGTCTCTTCTTTCCATCATAGGTATTCCCGAGAGAATTATATTGAAGCCCGAGAATATGGAAAGCATTAATCCCGACAGTTCCATTGATTACGGTGAAGTTAAAATTCGCTTGGAGGAATACACGAAAAAATCAAAGGATTACATAAAAAAGGCTATTTATGAATAATTATCTTTCATCCGAAAACGAAAAGCTATGCTGCGGTTGCTTAAGCTGCGTCTATTCCTGTCCTACACAGGCGCTCACAATTCAAGAACGCTTCGATATGTTTTCTTACCCGCAGGTCGACGCTTCAAAGTGCGTCGAATGCGGTCTATGCTCTAAGGTGTGCCCTGTTGAGAGCTACGATAAAAATGAAATTATATCAACATATGCGCTTAAGCATAAGGATGCTCAAATAAGAAAAGCCAGCTCCTCGGGCGGTGCCTTTACAGCCATTTCCGATTACTTCCTTGATAACGGATATTATGTGTTCGGCAGTGTTTTTGATGAGCAGTACCGTGCCGTGCATATGGGTTCAAAGCAAGAAAAACTCAGAGATAAAATGCGCATTTCAAAATATGTTGAGAGCTCTTTAAAGGGTGTTTATCCCGAAGTGAAGGAATTGCTTGATAACGGGGAAAAGGTGTTTTTTACAGGCACTCCCTGTCAGGTTGCGGGGTTGAAAAAATACTTAAAAAGAGAGTATGAAATGCTTTTTACAATGGATGTTGTATGTAACGGCGTGCTCAGTCCTAAAATGCTTGCCGACTATCTGTCCCTTTGTACTAATAACAGCAATATAGAATATTTTGCCTGCAGAGACAAGTATGAACACACTTGGGCGGACAGTCAAACCGTGTCGCTTAAAAGCGAAGAGGTTAATTTAAAATATCTGGGCGCTTTTTATAAGTTTTTTTCAAGAAGCTATAGCGTAAGACCGTCCTGCACTGCTTGCAAATTCACAAATAAATACAGAGCGTCCGATATCACAGTTGGAGATTTTTGGTCTTTGAAATTTACAAATAAAGAGTTTGTTGATGATTTGGGGGTTTCGCTTGTTTGCGCAAATTCTCAAAGAGGAAAAGATTTAATAGATAGTCTCGGCGGCAGCTGCGACATAATAAAAACCGATAAACAAAAAACCATAGCCGGTTGTGACAGATTGAATTATTGCCAACAGGGTAACAGCAATAATAAGATGTTTTGGAATTATTATAAGCGTCATTCGGCTCGAAAGACTTTTGAAATTTATGCGGGCGACTCTGTTGTAAGCAAACTTATGAGAAAGCCCTTTGAATTAATAACGAAAAACAAATAGTTAAAATACAGGAGGCAAATTATGTGGTATAAATTATTTGACAAAATTGTTTGGGATACTGCAAGAAAAAGCGACGCCAAAACCCATGCCCGTCAGGTAAAGCCCGAGGGTATAAAAGAGGTTTGCGACCTTTCTTATATCGACGACGGCACATGGCAGCATAAATTGGATGTTTACTATCCCGAAAAGGATGAAAACGCGAAGCTCCCCGTAATCATTGATGTTCACGGCGGCGGCTGGATGTACGGCGACAAGGAACTGAATAAGTTTTATAATCTTTATCTTGCAAGCAGAGGCTTTTGCGTTTTTTCAATGTCTTATTCTCTCGTTCCCGATTGCACAGACCCGCAGTATCAGCTGCAGGAGGTTATGAAGGCGCTCAAGTGGATTAAGGAGAATATGAAGGATTATCCCGCTGATGAAACTAAAATTATGCTTACGGGCGACTCTGCAGGCGGTATGCTCGCATCCTTTGCCGCTTGTCTTTTAAGCGATGAGCATTTGAGAGAGGTTTGGGATGTTGTAAATCCCGAGCTTAAAATAAATGTGCTTGCGCTCACAAGCCCCGTGCCTTATATGAATTCGGGCGGTTTTATCGGCTTTTATACCAAGAAAATGTGGACTCAGGGATATAAGCATAAGCCCGAATATGAGTATATGAATCTCGATAAAATGATTGAAAACGCCGAGCTTCCTCCAACATTTATGGTTACCTCAAGCGGCGACACTTTAGGTCATACGCAAACACTTAGAGCTGCGGCGGACTTCCGCAAGAAAGGCATAGAGGTAAGGCTTATGGACTGGCCTAAGACGGACGGACAAAACCTTCCTCATGTTTTCTCGGTGCTTGAGCCGAATCTCGCCCCCGGAATCAAGACTATAGACGAAATGTGCAAATTTTACAGGGAACATTTCTAAGCAACAATAATTTACAGCGGTCAAATTGACCGCTGTCAGCGTGTAGAAAAACCTTTTTCTACACGCTGAGCAGATGTTGAAAGAGTGAGATGAAATCCGCCAACTGAAACGCTGAGGCGTAT
>CADBNM010000051.1 GCA_902796055.1 Oscillospiraceae bacterium | reverse complement strand
ATACGCCTCAGCGTTTCAGTTGGCGGATTTTTTCTCACTCTTTCAACATCTGCTCAGCGTGTAGAAAAAGGTTTTTCTACACGCTGAAATGCTGAAACCCTTGTGTTTCAGCATTTTTGCGCTTCCATCAACTGAAATTTGGCGTATCGCATACGCCTCGGCATTTCAGTTAATGGATTATATCTCGATTTCTCTCAATCCGAGTCAGCATTTTTTCTACATCCGATTGACAAAATCGGCGGTTTTGTTATACTTATATTTGATATTATATATTAGGTGATTAATATGAAATTTTTATTTGCTTCGGATATTCACGGCAGCGCATATTTCTGCAAAATGCTGATGGATAGAATAGACGAAGAAAAGCCGGAAAAAATAATACTCCTCGGCGACCTGCTTTATCACGGTCCGCGCAACGATTTGCCCGAAGGCTATGCGCCTAAAGAGGTTATCGCTATGCTGAATGCTCTTAAGGATAGAATCATAGCCGTCAGGGGCAACTGCGAGGCTGAGGTTGACCAAATGGTGCTCGGCTTTGATGTTATGAGCACATATAAGGAAATGAGCGTAAACGGTATTAACCTTTTCTTAACTCACGGGCATCATTTTAATAAAGAAAATCCGCCCGAAAAGTCGGGTAAATTTGCGCTTTTAAACGGGCATTTTCATATACCCGAAATAAGCGATGAAGGTGACTTAGTTTATATAAACACAGGCTCTGTTTCCATACCGAAGCAAAACTCACCGCATTCATATTTAGTGCTTGAAGAAAACACCTTTGCTCTAAAAGAGCTTGAAAGCGGCAAAGAGTTTAAAAAGTTTACATTTTAGTCATTTATTTTCATTAAAAAAAGTGCAATAATAGTTTTAATAAATCAAGAGGTAAAAACTATGCTCCGTTTAGATAACATAAAAAAAGATTATATAGTCGGTGATGATAAGGTCGAAGCGTTAAAAGGCGTTTCGCTCGAATTCAGGAAGCACGAATTTGTCTGCATTTTAGGTCCCTCGGGCTGCGGCAAAACCACGCTTTTGAACATTGTGGGCGGTCTTGACAGATATACCACGGGCGACCTTGTTATTGACGGTCTTTCAACTAAGCACTATACCGATTATCATTGGGATACTTACCGCAACCGCTCGGTAGGCTTTGTTTTTCAGTCATATAATCTCATTGCGCACCAAAGCGTGCTAAGTAATGTTATGCTTGCGCTCACTATTTCGGGCGTTGACGAAAAGGAAAGCCGCCGCAGAGCAGTTGAAGCGCTTGAAAAGGTAGGTCTTGGCAATGAAATAAATAAAAGACCCAATCAGCTTTCGGGCGGACAAATGCAAAGAGTTGCTATTGCAAGAGCGCTTGTCAATGACCCCGAAATCATCCTTGCCGATGAGCCTACGGGCGCGCTTGACTCGAAAACAAGCGTGCAGATAATGGAAATATTAAAGGAAATCAGCGGCGATAAGTTAATCGTTATGGTAACGCATAACCCCGAGCTTGCCGAGCAGTATGCAAGCCGAATAATCAATCTGAAAGACGGTTTAATCGTTGATGATTCCGCCCCGTATACCTCGCAAGCCGAGGAGAAGGAAGAAAAAAAGGAGCGCAAATTCAAGGTCGATATGTCGTTTAAAACCGCCTTTTCGCTCTCTCTTAACAATTTGCTCACAAAAAAGGGCAGAACCTTCCTGACTGCCTTTGCAGGCTCTATAGGTATAATCGGTATTGCGCTTATTCTCTCGCTTTCAAGCGGTTTTCAAAACTATATAAACAATATCGAGGAAAGCACTCTATCGTCTTATCCTATTGAGATTAACGCCGAAACCGCCGATATGAACTCGCAAATGGGCTCTATGATGGGCGTGGGTGCAGGCGCGCAGGTAAAGGATAAAGAAGAAGGCAGGATATATTCAAATTCCATTATGAGCAGTATGGTTAATAATATGCTCGCAGGTGTTCATTCCAACGATTTGGCGTCGTTCAAATCTTTTCTTGACGAAAGCGAAGAAGCCGAAAAATACGCTACCGACATTCAGTACGCTTACGGCTCGGATATGTATATCTACCGCGCCGATACCTCTAACGGCATTGTAAGGGCTAATCCGAGCCCGCTGCTCGATGAGGTCGGGCTAAAGGAAATGTACTCGGGCACTATGTTTGAGTCGGCTTATAACAGCCGCACTAATGTTTTCAAGCAGCTTATAGGCGATGGGAAGTTTATTTCTTCGCAGTATGATGTGGTGGCAGGCAGCATACCCCAAAGGTATGATGAAGTTGTGCTTATTGTTAATAAAAACGATGAGGTATCGGACTACACTCTTTACACTTTGGGCTTGCTCGACCAGAGCGAATTTACCGATATGGTAAGCAAGGTTATGAACGGCGATAACAGCGCCAAACTTAGCGCAGGCAATTCTTCGTTTGCTTATAATGATATTATCGGCACCGAGTTTTCTCTCGTTCCCAACGGCGCTTTCTATAAAAAGACCGGCACGGTTTACGCCGACCGTTCTTCGGACAGCGAGTATTTAAGCGAGTGCATTAAAAACGGCATAAAGCTCAAAATTGTAGGCGTTATAAGAGCGAAGGAGCAGACCGTTTCCGAAGAGGAAATCGGCACAATCGGCTACACAAGTGACCTGAGCGAGAGGCTGCTCAAAGCCAACAATTCAACCGAAGCCGTAAAAGCTCAGCTTGCGAATAAGAATACCGATATTTTCAGCGGCAAGAGCTTTGATTCGGGCAAATTTAAAATCACAAAGAAAAGCGGTCAGTATTACTGCAACGGTGAACTTATAACCACCGAGAATGTTATTGATTTAATAAAAGATTATGTTCCCGCAAGTTATCTCGGTATGATGAAGACCTCGCTTAAAAAGATGACCAACGCAGAGCTTCAAATGATGATTCCTAAAGTGCTTGACCAATATTCTTCTCTTGTCAGTTCCAACACTTATGAGGATAACCTCAAAACTTTGGGCGCGGGGGATAAGAACACACCCACTCAAATTCTTATTTATGCCAAGGATTTTGATTCAAAGCAGAAAATAACCGATTTGATAGAGGAGTACAACAAAACTCATTCCGAGGCGCAGAAAATAGAATATACCGATTATATCGGAATGTTGCTTACAGGCGTTTCAAAAATCGTAAATATAGTAAGCTATGTTTTAATTGCGTTTGTTGCAATAAGCCTTGTTGTTTCAAGTATTATGATAGGCATTATCACCTATATTTCAGTGCTCGAAAGAACCAAGGAAATAGGAATACTTAGAGCGATAGGAGCGTCGAAAAAGGATATTTCAAATGTATTTAACGCCGAAACCTTTATAGTGGGCTTTGTGGCAGGCGTGATAGGAATACTCACAACCGTCTTGCTCGATATTCCCATTAATCTTATTATCGCGCATTTGTCGGGTATTCACGGCGTTGCAAAGCTGCCGATTTTAGGCGCGGTGGCGCTTGTTGCGATTAGCGTATTCCTAACCTTTATCGCAGGGCTTATACCTGCGAAAATCGCCGCGAATAAAGACCCCGTAATAGCACTTAGAACCGAATAAATAATTATGCAAAAAAGGAGCGTTTCGGACATTCTTCGTCACGCTCCTTTAATAGTTGACAAACTATTACATTATATTATATAATATATTCGATTAAACATTTTTTATTAAGGGTGTTTTATGAACGATAATCTTAAAAAGAATTTAGCGAATATATTATCCGCAATCAGAATAATAGCGGGTGCGTGCCTGTATTTATTCAGTGATATAACAGGCGGATTTATTGCTATTTATGTTGTTTGCGGTGTTACCGATTTGTTGGACGGTCCCGTTGCCAGAAAATTTGAATCTACAAGCGCTGTCGGCGCGATACTTGATACAGTAGGCGATATAGTTACATATATGGCGCTTGTAAATATTCTTTTGGTTAAGCATATGATACCGTCTTGGATAGTTTATTGGATGCTCGGCGTTTTGGGACTTCACATTATAGCGGGGTTCGTATCGCTGAAAAAAACGAAAAAGTTTTATGTAGTCCATTCACTTTTCGGCAAAATCTTGGGCGGCAGCATTTTTGTTTTACCGTTTGCGATGTGGATAGTATCGAAAACAGGACTTGATTATATGTCAACCGTTCACCTGTTGATGTTTATTATAGGATGTTTTGCAACATTGGCAGGCATAGAGTCCTTTGCAATCCAGTGTAAAATTGACGACCCCGAAACCCAAGTCAAAACAATTTACGGCTTGATAAAAAACAACAGATAAAACCTAAACTGGTAAAAAGCGGTTTACTAAAGTAAACTTGTTATTAGGCTTATAGCTATTTAGAAAAAATGTATTATTATATGCTCTTGGCGTATAGCCGAGAGCTTTTTGTTTTTAATGTCTTTAGACTGTTCCGCTGCGCGGAACAAACAACCACCCGCTATGCGGGTGTGCAACAAAAGTTATACAAAAAATTCT
>CADBNM010000050.1 GCA_902796055.1 Oscillospiraceae bacterium | reverse complement strand
ATCTACATTGATGCTGATGCTTATGACCTTGGCGACGATGCAGTTATTAAAGTAACTTACAATGCAAGCACTAACATCAGCGAAACTCCTGATCCTACAGAGGAAACTTATCTTGTCAAGGATTTGACTCCTTTTGATGATCCTAAAGATGAATTTGATGGTACTTACAAGTTCTCATTCAAGCAGGCTCCTGCACAGATTACCGAAGATGTAGTTGTTGCACTTTATGAAAATGAAGATGCCGAGACTCCTGTAAAGACTATCACATATTCCGTAAAGGATTATTGCGACACAATTATCGCAACATCTAAAGACGCTAAACTCGTTGCTCTTTGTAAGTCAATTCTTGACTACGGCGCAGCAGCTCAGACAGCTTTCGATTACAACACAGATAATATGGCAGTAGATGAGTTCTATAATGCGAATGCTATTGCTAATCTTGAGTCATCCGATATCGAAAATCCCGTATTCACCGGCAGCGGTATACAGGGCGGTTCATTCGCTTGCTTCTCGACAACCGATATGAATCTCTATGTGGCACAACACGCTGTTGAAAGCACGGGCGCATACATTGAAGACGATGACGAAAGCGCAGTTAAGGTTGTAACCAAAACTCGCGGCAACAGTAAGTACATTAACATCAGCGGTATTGAAGCAGGTAATCTTCTCAAGACTGTAACCGTAAACACAACTGTAGGTGATATTCAGATTAACTCTCAGTTCTTGGTTAAGACTATCCTTGCTTACAGCAACAATGCTACGGAAGTTACACTTGCTAAGACAATTTACTTCTATGCTCAAGCAGCAGACGAATATTTTAACTAACAACTAAAGACATAAAAAAGGAGCAACAAAAGTTGCTCCTTTTTTTACATATCATTTTGGTTATTTGCATTTATTAGCACTTCTGCGGCTAACTTTTTCAAATCCTCAACCGAATTTAATTCGCCGCATTTTCTCCTGTATGCCGCCGCACCTCTTGTGCCTTTCAAATACCATGCCGCGTGCTTTCTCGCTTCTCTTATTCCGACTTTTTCGCCTTTGTATTCTACTATTTTTTCAATGTGTTTTATCATAGTGAGCATTTGGCTTTCAAGCGGCGGGTCGGGGAGAATAATGGTGTTGTTTAAATACGCCGCAATCTGTTGGAATAGCCACGGTCTGCCGAGCGCGCCCTGAGCAATCATAATACCGTCGCAGCCCGTTTCGTTAAACATTTTAACTGCGCTTTGCACATCTCTTATTCCGCCATTGCCGATAACGGGTATATTTACAGCTCGCTTAACTTCGGCTATGGTGCCGTAATCAATGGGGAAGGCATACATCTGCTGTCTTGTTCTGCCGTGAACGGTAACAGCTACCGCGCCTTCTCCCTCGCAGATTTTTGCAAGCTCGAGAGCATTAACACTTTCGCTGTCCCAGCCCGTCCTGAATTTAACCGTAACGGGCAAATCAGTAGACTTTACAACGCTTTTAATTATCTGCTTTGCCAGCGGCAAATCCTTCATCAGCGCCGAGCCTGCGCCCGTGTTCGCAACTTTCGGAGCGGGGCAGCCCATATTGATGTCAATAGCGTCGGGATCAAAGCGCGTAGCCTCTTTAGCCGCTTCGCCCATTATTTCGGGGCTCGTGCCGAAAAGCTGAATTGCCGCGGGCTTTTCCTTTTCGCTGAGCCTTAAAAGCTCAGCGCTTTTTCTGTCGCCCATCGTAAAGCCCTTTGCGCTCACCATTTCGCCCACAACAAAGCCTGCGCCGTAGTCGATACATAATTCCCTGAATGCCATATCGGCAACGCCCGCCATTGGAGCTAATATTAAATTGTTCTTAATTTCTATATTTCCTATTTTCATAACGCAAATTATATCATAATAACCTTTAAAACACAAACTAAATGTGGTACAATAAATATATATTTGCATTTTGGAGGCTAAAAGTGAATTTTTTAGTTATTGACGGTAACAGCATAATCAATCGTGCGTTTTACGGTATAAGGGAGCTTGCAACTAAGGACGGCGTTCATACCAACGCCATTTACGGCTTTATGAATATCTTTTTAAAGCTAAAGGAGCAGACGAAGCCCGATGCCGTTGCGGTTGCTTTTGATTTGCGGGCGCCTACCTTCAGGCATAAGATGTATGCCGACTATAAGGCGGGCAGAAAGCCTATGCCCGTTGAACTTGCCGAGCAGTTTCCGCTTCTAAAGGAATTGCTTACGTATTTGGGCTACAGCGTTGTTGAAAAAGAAGGTTATGAAGCCGATGATATTTTAGGCACGCTTTCGGCTGAGTGTACAAAAGAGGGCACAAGGTGCTTTATCGCAACGGGCGATAGGGACTCGCTGCAGCTTGTAAATGATAATGTCAGCGTTATTCTTGCCTCTACTCAGCGCGGACAGCCCGTTTCCGTGGAATACACTCCCGCTGTCATTATGGAAAAATACGGCGTAACTCCCAAAGAACTTATAGAAGTTAAGGCTATACAAGGTGATTCTTCCGATAATATCCCCGGCGTTGCAGGTATAGGCGAAAAGGGTGCGCAGGATTTGATTTCGCGTTTCCACTCGGTTGACTATATCTATGAAAATCTTGATGAGCTTGATATAAAGCCCGGTATGAAGAATAAACTTGAGGCTTCTAAAGATAATTGTCTTTTGAGTAGGCAGCTCGGTGAAATCTGCCTTGAAGCGCCTATAGATACAGAACTTAATTCTTATCTTATTTCCGCGCCTGACGAAGAAAAAGCGCTTTCGCTTTTAAGGCGGCTTGAAATGTTTTCTTTTATTAAGAAGTTTGATTTTTCTCACGATGGCGGCGACGAACAAGCCGATAGCAGCGATTATAAAGTTGATTTCAAAGTTGCCGAAAATCTGGGCGATTTACTTGAAGCGCTGAAAAATCAGGAAATTAACTGCTTCTTAGGCAAATTTGAAAACGGCGACCTTTTGGGACTTTACTTTGCATTTGAAAATGAAGTGGTATTTGCCGATATAAGCAACTTGGAGTTTTTCTCCTTCGCAAAAGCCTTTTTCGAGAGCGAAACAAAAAAAGCGGTAGCTGATTCAAAGCCGCTTTATGCAAGTGCGCATAAGTACGGTGCGGCGATTAAAAATATCGTAATGGATTGCTCTCTTGCGGCGTATCTTCTTAATCCGAACGCTAAGGATTATTCACCCGTAACGCTTGCTATGGCAAACGGAGTGGGCATTCCCGAGTGCGATGAAAACGACGATGAACTTATTAAGTCGTGCGCCGTTTTGCCTGCTTTAAATAAGAAACTGGAAATACTAATAGAAAACAATAATCAGCAAAAGCTCCTTCGTGAGATTGAAATTCCGCTCGCCGAGGTGCTTGCTTCAATGGAGAGCAAGGGCTTTTTGGTAGACGCCGAGGGCATAAAGGAATTTGGCGAAAAGCTTGAAGAAAGAATAAACGAAATAACAACTGAAATTTATAAACAGGTGGGCAGAGAATTTAACCTCAATTCACCCAAACAGCTCGGCGTGGCTCTCTTTGAGGACTTGGAGCTACCCGCCAAGAAGAAAACAAAGAGCGGCTATTCAACCAACGCCGAAGTGCTTGAGTCGCTTAGAGATAAACACCCCGTAATCGAAATGATTTTGGAGTACAGAGCGCTCGCAAAGCTCAAATCAACTTATTGCGACGGACTTTTGAAGGTCTTATCGCCCGACGGCAGAATTCACTCATCTTTCAATCAAACCGAAACAAGGACGGGCAGAATAAGCTCCACCGAGCCGAATTTGCAGAATATTCCCGTCAGAACAAAGCTCGGCGCAGAGCTTCGCAAATACTTCAAGGCTAAAGACGGCTGCACCTTGGTCGACGCCGATTACAGCCAAATTGAACTTCGTGTGCTCGCTCACCTTGCCGACGATGAAAATATGAAAGCCGCTTTTAATAACGGCGATGATATTCACGCAATAACCGCTTCCGAGGTATTCGGCGTAGAGCTCGGCGAGGTAACGGGTGAAATGAGAAGGCGAGCAAAAGCCGTAAACTTCGGTATTGTTTACGGTATAGGCGCATTTTCGCTCGCGAAGGATATAGGCGTAACCCGTGCTGAAGCGGATAGCTACATTAAGGGCTATTTACTTCATTTTTCGGGCATAGATAAGTATATGAAGGAGATTATAGCTCTTGCAAAAGACAAAGGCTATTCCGAAACGATGTTCGGCAGAAGAAGGTATTTGCCCGAACTTAATTCCTCCAATCATATGATGCGTGCCTTCGGTGAGAGGGTGGCGAGAAATATGCCCATTCAGGGTACGGCTGCCGATATTATCAAAATTGCGATGATAAAAGTATACAACCGCCTGCAAAAGGAAAAACTTGCTTCTTCGCTCATTTTGCAGGTACACGATGAGTTGATTATTGAGGCGGCTGACGGTGAAGCCGAATATATTAAAACTTTATTGAAGGAAGAAATGGAAAACGCCTGTGAAATGGGCGTTAAGCTGCGCGCCGATGTCGGAACGGGCAAAACTTGGTACGATGCAAAGCAATGATAACAATTGATACTTTAAAAGAAAAATATATAGATGAGCTTTGCGAGATTGAAAACGCTTCTTTTTCAAACGCTTGGGCTAAAGAAAGCTTTATCAGTGAAATGAGCAACCCGACCTCCGTCTTTTTCGTCGCATTAAAAGGCGGCGAAGTTGCGGGCTGTGTTGCTATGAATAATGCGCTCGGCGAGGGCTTTATTTCAAAGCTTATGGTAAGCAAAAAGAGCAGGCGGCAGGGCATAGGGTTTATGTTGCTTGAAAGGCTTTGCGAATATGCCGAACACAACGCTATGTTTGCGCTTACTTTAGAGGTCAGAGAAAGCAACGCTCCCGCGGTAGCGCTCTATGAAAAAGCGGGCTTTAAAAATCTCGGCAAACGAAAGAATTTTTACCGTAATCCAAAAGAAGATGCGGTTATTATGACAAAGAAATTTACAAAGGAATTTACAAATGAAAATATTAGCGATTGAATCCTCTTGCGATGATACTGCCGCCGCCGTTGTTGAGGACGGCAGAAATGTGCTCTCAAGCATAGTATCCTCTCAAGTAAAAGAGCATATAGTTTACGGCGGCGTAGTGCCGGAAATTGCTTCAAGACTGCATACCGAAGTGATAAACAGCGTTGTGCAAAAAGCGATTGATGATGCCGGCGTAACGCTTGATGATATTGACGCGGTAGCGGTTACATATGCCCCGGGTTTAATAGGCGCGCTTCTTGTAGGCGTAAACTTCGCAAAATCACTTGCATTTGCTACAGGCAAACCGCTTATTCCGGTACATCATCTGCGCTCTCATATTGCGGCGAATTACCTTACATATAAAGAATTTAATCCGCCCTTTATGTGCCTTGTCGTCAGCGGCGGACACAGCCATATAGTTAATGTTAAAAATTATACCGAATTTGAAATAATCGGCAGGACCCGCGATGATGCGGCGGGTGAATGTCTTGATAAAGCCGCAAGAACTTTGGGACTGCCGTATCCCGGCGGACTCAACCTCGATACCCGGTCTAAGGGCGGTGACGCCTCGGCGTTTTCCTTCACTCATCCAAAGGTTGACGGCGCACCGTATGACTTCAGCTTTTCGGGACTTAAAACATCCATTATTAACCTTTTGCACAACAGTGAACAAAAGGGGATAGAACTGAATAAAAAGGATTTGGGAGCGTCGTTTTTAAGCGCTGTAACGGACTGCCTTTGCGAAAACACTTTTAAGGCTTGCGAGGACTTGGGATTTAATAAATTAGCCGTTGCAGGCGGCGTTTCGGCAAACAGCGTGCTGCGAGAGAAGATGAGTAAAATTGCCGCTGAAAAAGGTTATAAGCTCTACTTTCCCGAACTGAAATATTGCGGTGATAACGCCGCCATGGTCGGTGCGCAGGCATATTATGAGTATCTTGCGGGGAATACCGCCGATGAGTCGCTAAATGCCTATGCCACAATGCCTATAGACAAAGCAATTTATTAATTTTGTGCATTTTGTATATTAGAGTTGGGGAATTTGAATATTATTTATCAAAAAAATGTATGGAATACACAAAAATTATATAGTATAATATAAAATGATAAAATTTTATTTCTTCTGAAAGGAGAAGGAAAAATGGCTTTAACAACAAATAAATCAATCTTAGATTGGCTTGATGAAAAAATTGAACTTGTTAATCCTGACAAGGTTCTTTGGATTGACGGTTCGGAAGCACAGCTTGAAGAGCTTCGTAAAGAAGCTGTTCAGACAGGTGAAATGATTAAGCTTAATGAAGAGAAGCTCCCCGGCTGCTATCTTCACAGAACAAAACCTAACGATGTAGCTCGCGTAGAGGACAGAACGCTTATCTGCACACCCACCGAAGAAGAGGCTGGTCCGACTAACCATTGGAAAGACCCCGAAGAGTGCTACAAAATGCTCTATGATATTGCAAGAGTAACCTACCAGGGCAGAACTATGTATGTAATTCCTTATTCAATGGGCCCCGTAGCCTCTCCTTTCTCAAAAATAGGTATTGAGATTACCGACTCTATCTATGTTGTTCTCAACATGGCTATCATGACCAGGGTAGGCAAAGAGGTTCTCGATTGCCTTGGCGACAGTGATGAATGGATTAGAGGCTTCCACGCAAAGTGCGATGTTGACCCCGAAAAGAGATGGATTGTTCAGTTCCCGCAGGACAACACAATCATTTCCGTTAACTCCGCTTACGGCGGCAATGTACTTCTCGGTAAAAAGTGCTTTGCACTTCGTATCGCTTCCTTCTTAGGTAAGAACGAAGGCTGGATGGCTGAGCATATGCTTATTCTCGGTATCGAAAATCCGCAGGGTGAAACAAAGTACATCTGCGCTGCATTCCCGTCAGCATGCGGTAAAACCAACCTCGCAATGCTTATTCCTCCCGAGAGCTATCTCAAGAGAGGCTACAAAGTATTCACAGTTGGCGACGATATTTCATGGATTCGCAAAGGTCCGGATGGCAGACTTTATGCTATCAACCCCGAAAACGGTTTCTTCGGCGTTGCTCCCGGCACAAACGAGAAATCAAACTTCAATGCGCTTGAGTCAACCAAGAAGAATACTATTTTCACAAATGTTGCTCTTAATCTTGACGATAACACTGTTTGGTGGGAGAGGCTTACAAAAGAGCGTCCTGCCAATGCACTTGACTGGAAGGGTAATCCTTGGCCGATTGACAGCACTGAAAACGGTGCTCATCCGAACTCCAGATTTACCGCTCCTACAAAAAACTGTCCTTGCCTCAGCCCCGAGTTTGAGAATCCGCAGGGTGTTCCGATTTCCGCTATTATCTTCGGCGGCAGACGCGCTAAGCTTGCTCCGTTGGTATATCAGTCAAGAGACTGGAATCACGGTGTATTCGTTGGCTCCGCTATGGCTTCCGAAACAACTGCTGCAGCAGCAGGCGCAGTAGGCGTTGTTCGTTCAGACCCGATGGCTATGCTTCCGTTCTGCGGTTACAATATGGCTGATTATTGGGGTCATTGGATTGAAATGGGCAAAAAGCTCGGTGACAAAGCGCCGAAAATCTTTAATGTTAACTGGTTCCGTAAGGATGACGAAGGCAACTTTATGTGGCCCGGATTTGGCGACAATCTCCGTGTTCTTAACTGGATTCTTAAGCGTTGCGACGGTGAAGTTGGCGCTAAGGAAACAGAAATCGGCTTCGTTCCGAATGCTGAGGATATCAACATTGAAGGTCTTGAAGGCGAGGTAAGCATTGATTCACTTAATGATATGCTTAGTGTTGATAAAGAGCTTTGGCTTGAAGATACCAAGAGAATTGAAGAACTTTATGCTAAGTTTAACGGCAGAGTGCCGAAGGAACTTGTTGAGTCACTTGAAACTCTTAAAAAGAATGTTCAGTAATTGAATAAATATATTACTGACCGCCGTCAGCGTGCTGACGGCGGTATTTTTTGTCCTGAATTGGCGATATCAAGATGATATTTGTATTATGCATTTATACAAAAAAATAATATTGTCTTAATTGTTTTATGGCAATTTGCACATATTTTGTGCAAAAAGCACTAAAAAACATAATAATAAACAGAGTTTATTAATTATTTTGTATATTTTTTGTTGAATATCTAAAAACTGTATGATATAATGTATAAGTAAAAATCTATAATTATATCCTTAATTATAATATCAGGAGGGGTAATTGTGAATATAAAGACCTTTTTGAGAAAATCCGTTTCGGTTATTCTTTGTTTGAGTATGCTTGCTTCATTTATTGTAATGGGCACTTTTTCCGCATCTGCAGAAGCAGTTGCAGGCACTTATGACTTCAGAGTTAAGTGGCAGTGCTCCAATGGCGGTAATTCATACAAAACAGGCTATTCTTATGACGGTGACAGAACAAATAACGGTAATAACTGGGTTGGTTTTACTGTCTTTTTCAGAGATGTTAACGGCACGGGTGAAGAAAGCCATGTTGATAAAGATTTGGGCGACGGCTCAATGAAGAATAAAAACAGCGGTGAATGGGTAGAGTGGACCGATAAAGGTTTCCCGACTCAGGTCTTTTCACATAATGACCACGGTAATGCAATAGCGTCGGGCGAGCTTAAGGTTAAAGAGCTTCAAGTAAAGAAACACGGTGCTGCTGCTTCGGCTTATGTTACTCTTTGGTCGGGCGAACTTCGCACCAAGAGTAATATCAATATAATGGAAGCGTGGATTTTAATGGACGGCACTACCGGCAAGAGCGGTGATGATGCCGAAGCTTCCGGTAACGCTTGGACAAATAAGGCTCCTAAGCCCGGTAGCGTTGCTTTCACAACTGTTCCCTCCAACACAACGGTTACCGCTCCTAAAATGAACGAGGCAAACAAGACTCTTCAATATGAAGCAACGGTTTATGACCAATACGGCGTAACATGGTATCAGCCTCCTACATATTCGTTGGCGACTGCGTTTGACGGTGTTTTTGTTACCGCTACTACCGGTCTTGTAACCATTACTTCCGACGCTCATTCGGCTGACGGTACTGATACCACAATTAATATTGACGCTGTAGCAACAAGTAATAAAGCTACCACTTCAATTAAGATTATAAATGCTAAATATAACTATGAGTTTAAAGATCTGTCAGGTGCAACAATTTCGCAAGGCTCTTTGAAATACGGCTCGGTTATACCGCGCCCTCAAAACCCCACAAAGCCTTTTGAAGACGCATGTCACTATAATTTCAGTGATTGGGTAGCTTCAGATCCTTCATGGAACAGCGTTTCGGGCAGAATACATATGGATACGGTTCTCACTCCGGAATTCACACCGGAAAGCCATGCTTTCCTGCATTATTATTCTGACGGTAACGCAACCTGCGAAGAGGATGGTACTAAAACTGCAACCTGCGCTTGCGGTAAAACAGATACCGTTACTGACAAAGGCTCAAAGTTAGGTCACAGTTATGAAGACTTTGTTTCCATTGAACCCGGCTGTGAAAGCGAAGGCGAATTAACTTACAGGTGCGTTCGTCCGGGCTGCGGATATTCATATACCGAGCCAATTGAAGCCACAGGTCACAATTATCAATATGTTACTGTTGAGCCTACTTGCGTTAAACAAGGCTATTCGGGCTATGTTTGTGAGCGTTGTAATGATTCATACGGACTTGTTTATACCGAAGCGTTAGGTCACGATTGGAATGACGGTGAAATTATATCTCAACCCTCCTGCACAGAGAACGGTGAGAGGGTAGTTACCTGTAATCGCTGCAATGAAACCGAAACAAGAGTTATTGAAGCAACCGGTCATAATATCAAAAACTGGGTGCTTGACAGTGAGCCCACCTGTACCGAGAACGGTATGCGCTACGGTACCTGTAAAACCTGTAAGCAGGAGATTGAGGAGATTCTTCCGGCGCTCGGTCATACTTACGGCGAATGGGTTAAGGACTGCGACCCAACCTGTGATACCGAAGGCAGAAGCCACAGAGAGTGTTCTGTTTGCCATCATGTTGATTTTGATATAGTTGAGCCTTTAGGTCACAACTATGAACTTATAACAGTTGACCCGAAAACCGAATTAGGCGAGGGCGTAGAGGGCTGTTATTACTATCACTGCGATGCTTGTAATAAATATGCAACCTGCGTTGTTCACGAGGACGGAACAAAAGAAGCGGGCGAAACCGTTTCTTCAAAGAGCGAGGCTATAAGAGAAACCGCTAAAATTCCTTCAGTTGAATTCAATACCTATAACAGAGTTCAGAGTAATTATAATTATAATAAGCGCGGCGCCGCTTTGAAGATTGACAGTTCAAACGGACCTGACGAACAGTCAATGCGTTTCTGCTCCTCAATGCTTCTTCCCGAGGGCGCAACCATAGTTGACTACGGTTATATTTATTCGGTTGTGTTTACTACTATGAAGAAGTTTGTAATCGGCGGCGACCATGTAACTCAGGCTTCGCTTATTAACGGCAATCATTCTACCTTTGTAACCGATAAGGGAACGGTTTATACTTACAATATCGTTATTCCCGTAAACAGATCCAATTGGAATACCGTTTTCTATGCCCGTCCTTACATTACCTATACTTATGCGGGCGAAACCTTCACTGTTTATGACGATATGTGCTCCGAGAGAAGCGTAAATGAAATTGCCGAAAGAATTTTGGCTTCACCCTTAGAGAGTGACAGTACAAAGGCATTCTTCCAATCAAAAATTTTCGGATAAATAATTAATTAAAGCACTGAAACTTCGGTTTCGGTGCTTTTTGTTATCCGTATGTAGTCGATGTCTACGACTTTCTAATCGTTCACTTACAATGATATTGAAAAACTTTAAAAAATTTAGTATAATATTTAATCATTGTGTCAGGAGAATACTATGTCAAAAAAATTAGTTGCATTTTTCTCGGCAACGGGAACCACAAAGAAAGCGGCGGAACGCTTGGCGGCAGAACTCCAAGCGGATACTTTTGAAATAAAGCCCGCAACCGCTTATACTAAGGCTGATTTAAACTGGCTTAATCCGTTTTCGAGAAGTTCAAAAGAAATGAAGAAAAAAATTAAACCCGAAATCATCGCAGAACCATTAAATCCGAGTGAATATGATGTCATATTTATCGGCTATCCTGTTTGGTGGTATGTAGCGCCGACTATCATTAATTCCTTTTTGGAAAACTATGATTTTTCAGGCAAAAAAATAGTTCTTTTTGCAACCTCGGGAGGTAGCGGTTTCGGCAAAGCGGCTGAAAATCTACAGCCCTCTGCACCTTCGGCTGAAATAACCGAGGGCGAGGTTTTAAATAATGAAAATGGTTTTCAAAAATTAATAAAAGAATACAAATAGGAGGCATTATGTTAGGAAACTTTATTTATTCAAACCCCACAAAACTCTATTTCGGCGATAAATCGCTCGACTTTTAGAGGAAGAAATTAAAAAATACGGCAAAACCGTTCAACTTATTTACGGTGGCGGTTCAATTAAGAAAAACGGCGTCTATGACAGCGTTGTAAATGCGCTTGAGCGCGCCGGTAAGACAATTGTCGAGGACTCGGGCGTTATGCCCAATCCTACTGTCGAAAAGCTCTATGAAGGCGTTGAAATCGCAAGAAAAAACAATGTGGATTTTCTGCTTGCTGTAGGCGGCGGTTCTTGTTGCGACTATGCCAAGGCAGTGTCCGTCAGCGTTAATTGCAAAGAAGACCCATGGGAAAAATACTATGAAAAATTTGAAGAGCCCGATTGTGAGATTATCCCTGTAGGCTGCGTGCTTACAATGGCAGGCACAGGCAGCGAAATGAACGGCGGCTCGGTTATCACTAACCACGCCAAAAAACTCAAAATAGGGCATGTTTTTGGCGAGGAAGTAATGCCTAAATTCTCCGTTTTAAACCCGAATTTTACCATGTCGCTCCCCGTAAGGCAGATGCGCGCAGGTATTTATGATATTTTCAATCATATCTGCGAGCAGTATTTCTCGGATAGCGATGATAACACTACCGATTATATCGCTGAAGGGCTTATGAAAAGTCTTGTTCACTCAAGCCTCATAGCGAATGAAAATCCGCTTGATTATGAGGCGCGCTCAAATATTATGTGGACAGCCACATGGGCGCTTAATACTTTGTTAAAAAAAGGCAAGACTACCGATTGGATGGTGCATATGTTAGGTCAGGCGGTAGGCGCGCATACCGACGCTACTCACGGTATGACCTTGGCGGCTGTTTCTTTGCCGTATTACAGGCATATTTGCCCCTACGGGCTGCCTAAATTCGTGCGTTTTGCAAAGGAAGTTTGGGGTGTAAACGGCGAAGGAAAAACCGATGAACAAATCGCCGATGAGGGCTTGAAAGAAATGGAAAAGTGGATGAAAGAATTGAACCTCACCCTCTCTATTAAAGAACTCGGCGCGAGCGAAGATATGCTTGAAGGCATAGCGGACAGTACAATCATTCTAAACGGCGGCTATAAAACACTCACAAGGGAAGAAGTACTTGCAGTTTTAAAAGAAAGTCTTTAAAACTCTCGGCACGGTAAAAATGCAAGAGTAAAATGAAAGTGGACGCAAAAAGTGTTCACTTTCATTTTTTTGTATAATAAGAAAAAAGGAGGAAATAAAATGGGAAAACAAAGGAAATACACGCCTGAATTCAAGGTACAATGTGTAAAAGATGTATTAGAGGGAAGAAAATCAATTAATCAACAATGCTTTTGAAATTGATGAGCATAAACCGTTCGGGATATTATGCATGGAGAAAACGCAGAAATAATAATCAAAAGTCAGCCTGAGTTTTCGTTAGAACTAAAGTGTAAAAAGGAAGTGTAAATATGATAGGAGTATTAATTGTTGAAGATTTGGATCTTGTGCTTGAAATGATAACCGAAGCCGTTAACAGCTCCGATAAATATACAGTTATCAACACAACCAAAAATGCCGATATTGCACCTTCTCTGTGCTCGATGGGAAATGTTGATTTGGTACTTATGGATGTTTGCACCGAGCTTGATTCAAACGGTTTTGACGCTGCTGAAATAATAAAGCAAAATTATCCGAAAATCAAAATAATAATTATTACCTCAATGCCCGTGCCGTCGTGGCTCGAGAGGGCGAGGGAAATAGGCATTGAGAGTTTTTGGTACAAAAGGGCGAGCGATGAACTGCTTTCGGTTATGGACAGAACTATGGAGGGCGAGTCGATTTATCCCGACACAACCCCCACGGTTAAAATCGGTAATGCTTATAATTGTGATTTTTCAACTCGAGAAATTGATATACTTCGAGAACTTACAACAGGTGCTCTCGATAGAGATATAGCGAAAAAAATGGAAATAAGCGAGCAAACCGTTCATTTCCATGTTAAAAGAATTCTCAAAAAAACGGGCTTGAAAAACAGAACCATGCTTGCTGTTGAAGCCCGCCGTCTCGGATTTGTAATTAAACTCGATAAATAGAAGTGCTGTCCTTAATCCGCACAGCGTGCGGATTTCACCTTGCGCAGCAAGATTTCATGACGCAAAGTATTTCATATGCGTCAGCATATTTCATTGAAAAAAGCGACTCATCGGTCGCTTTTTCTCATATTCCTGTAGCCTTCTTAAGCTCATCAACCTTGTCGGTTTCCTCCCATTTAACGCCTAAATCCTCTCTGCCCATGTGGCCGTAAGCTGCAAGCGCTTTGTAAATGGGTTTTCTAAGGTCTAACTTTTCAATAATAGCCTCGGGTCTAAGGTCAAAAACCTCTTTAACAATTTCTGCTAAGGTTTCGTCGCTTAGTACGCCTGTGCCGAAGGTTTCCGTCATAATTGAAACGGGTTTTGCAACACCTATTGCGTAAGCGAGCTGTATTTCGCATTTTTTCGCAAGTCCCGCTGCAACAATGTTTTTTGCAACATATCTTGCCGCATACGCCGCCGAACGGTCAACCTTTGTCGGGTCCTTACCCGAGAACGCGCCGCCGCCATGCCTTGAATAGCCGCCGTAGGTGTCAACAATTATTTTTCTGCCTGTAAGTCCGCTGTCGCCTTCCGGACCTCCCGTTACAAATCTGCCTGTCGGGTTTATGTAAATCTTGGTGCTTTTTTCAACCAATTCAAGCGGGATTATCGGATTTATAACATATTTGGTAAGGTCTTTTCTGATTTGTTCAAGCGTAACCTCAGGCTGATGTTGGGTTGAAATAACTATAGTGTCAACCTTGACAGGCTTGTCATCATCGTATTCAATTGTAACCTGAGTTTTGCCGTCTGGTCTGAGGTAGGGAAGAGTACCGTTTTCTCTAACCTCGGCGAGTTTTTTGGCAAGCTTGTGAGCGAGGGAAACGGGAAGCGGCATAAGCTCCTCGGTTTCGTCGCAAGCAAAGCCGAACATCATGCCCTGGTCGCCTGCGCCGTGAAGATTGAAGAATTCTTCTTCGCCGTTTTTCATCTCGAAGCTTTTGTCAACGCCCATAGCTATATCGCCCGATTGCCGGTGTACGCTTGTGAGTACAGCACAGGTGTGACCGTCAAAGCTTTGAGACGCACTGTTGTATCCTACATCGCAGATTACCTTTCTTGCGGTTTCGGCAATATCTATTTTGGCATTCGTGGTAATTTCGCCCATAATGAGCACCTGACCTGTTGTACAGGTGGTTTCGCAGGCAACTCTTGCGTCGGGGTCTTGTGAAATTATTTCATCTAATATTCCGTCGGATATTTGGTCGCAGAGCTTATCCGGATGTCCCTGAGTGACGGATTCCGATGTAAAAAGATGCTTAGCCATAAATTCATACCTCCAATAAAAACCATTAAAAAATGCACGGCGTAAGCCGTGCATAAAAACTTAGTTTCATCTCTCGGCTTTACCGCAGGAATTGGCACCTTGCAAAACGCAGGTTGTCGGGCTTCACAGGGCCTGTCCCTCAGCCACTCTTAATGATT
>CADBNM010000049.1 GCA_902796055.1 Oscillospiraceae bacterium | reverse complement strand
TTTCGTTATTACTCTATCGTAAAGGCGAACATATCCCGCTTCGGTAATATTTGACTTTGCAAGCACAAAATCTTCGCCTGTAAATACAACATCCACTAATTTTCTCTTAACTATATTACCCGAAAGAACATAAACGCACTTAACAGTTCTTTCCTTGCCGTCCTCTTTGAGAGTTACGGCTCTCAATGCGGAATTCGGGATTTTTATTCCGCTATATTTGTTGAATCTCAGTTCAACCTTATCCGAGCGCAAGCCGGCTATTTTTTCATCCATATTGTTAAGCTTCAAAATCAGCGAAACCTTGCCGGGATTTTCCGCGTCGCGGTTAATGGCGGCTATCACAGACTCGAGCTCTCCCGTCTCGGAATCGGGAAAGTTGACGCTTACCGCCGAGCCCTCTTCAAGACCCAAAATGCTTTCTTGATTTACAACGCAGGCAACATACCAATCAAAGCTCTTTATTATTTTGCCCACGGCATTGGAGTCAGCCTTTTTCTGATTTGAAAGGATATTACGAATGTTTGAAACGGACAGCTCCGTCGCCTTTGAATATTCAACAGCGGTTTCATTACCGTCCACGGCGCTGACGAAATATCCCGCCTGCTCAGCCACAACGGTATCGTTACCCGTTATGCTGCTTTCAAGCTTCTTGCGCTGTGCATAAAGCTCGTTTAATATAGAGTTAACATCAATATTTTCGCCAACGGTTATTTTTCGGTTATTTATATAGTCTATCAACTGAGCGTCCTGCTCGTCAACATTCTCGAGCCAGCCCGAGGATATTGTCCTCACATAATTATTTACGCTGCTTTCAATGTTTGAATCAATCACACTAAGGCTTGAAGAACCTGCGTTGCTTTGCAAAACTATATTTTCATAATAATCTGTCTGCTTCTTAATATCCGCAAGCTGAGAATAAGCTTTTGCCTGCGCTTCGGACGAAAATACATTGGCTATAACTCCGCCTTTTTCAACCCTTGTGCCGTCCTTGACATCATATACCATTGTGCCCGTGAGATTTGATTCGACTATATCCTCATCGCGCACAAAAATAGCGTCAACGACAACGCTGTCAAAGACAGTGTCCTCGGCAACGGTTACGGTTTTTACAGGTGAATAGGTTATTTGATAAACCTGATAGACTACATAGAGAAGCACAAGCACTACCAAGATGATTTTTAAATAACCTGTTTTAAAGCCTCTACTCATTTTACAAAACTTTCTTCTTCAATAATTCTTACCGCGTCGGCAGCTGCCGAGCCGTTCTGCGGGTCATCGGCATATATCCAACGCACTCTTTTATCTCTTCTGAACCAAGTTAACTGGCGCTTGGCATAACGCCTCGTTTCCTGCTTTAAATTCGCCGCAGCCTCTTCAAGAGAACATTCGCCGCAGAAATACGGCTTCAGCTCCTTGTAGCCTATAGCGGCGGAAGCGGTGGCAACATTTTGCTGAGAAAAATACCATTTCGCTTCTTCCAAAAGCCCGTTTTCAAGCATTAAGTCTACACGGGCGTTTATTCTATCATAAAGCTCTTCCCTATCCTTAAATGTTATCCCCAAAATCAAGGGATTATAAGGCGAGGGAACGGAACGCGAAAGGCGGTTTTGCTCGCTTATTGTGACGCCGCTCGCTTTATAGTGCTCCATAGCTCTGATGATTCTTTTAAGATTGTTCGGGTGCAGCCTTGCCGCGGTTTCTGGGTCATATACGGCAAGCTCCTTCAAGAGCGATTCAGCACCCTCGGCTTCTGCTCTTTTTTCAAGCTCGGCGCGGTATTCGGGGTCTGCGCCCGAATCCGAAAATGAAATGTTATCAATAAACGAGCTGAAATACAGCCCCGTGCCGCCGCACAAAACGGGCAGCTTTCCCCTTGCGCTTATATCTTTTGCACAATCCGAAGCAAGAGATACAAAATCGGCGACGCTGAAGGATTTATCCAAATCCAAAAAATCTATTAAGTGGTGCTTTATGCCTTGCATTTCAGCCTGAGTAGGCTTTGCGGTAGCAATACTTATGTGCTTATAAATCTGCATACTGTCGCACGAAATTACTTCGCCGCCATATTTTTTTGCAAGCTCTACGGCAAGCGAGGTTTTACCGCTTGCGGTAGGTCCTACCACTCCCAAAATTTTGATTTTTTCCATATTATACTCTGCCGAATTGCTTTTCAAACTCATATTTGCTCATTACCACCGCAACAGGTCTGCCGTGCGGACAATAACGGATATAGGGCTTGGAAAGCAGAGCTTCAACAAACCTTTCCATTTCAAATTTCGAGGTGTAATTACCCGCTTTAACAGCTGCTCTGCAGGCGATGTTGTGATAAAGCCAATCAAGCGTTTCGGTACTGAATTCCCGACGGTTTTCTCTCAAATATCCCGCCGTTTCTTCGATAATCGACTCTATATCGGTATTTTCGAGCACTAAAGGATATCCCCTTACCCGCGCAGTACCGCTGCCGAAATCCTCAATAATAAAGCCGCTTTTTTCAAGATTGTCGGCATTTGAAATAAGCGCGTCATAATCCTCTTTAGCAAGGGTTACATTTACGGGAGTTAAGAGCATTTGAGCCTGATTGTGCTCCTGCTCTTTCAGTTGCTCGAATATCATTCTCTCGTGAGCGGCGTGTTTATCAATAAAGATAACTTCATTCCACTGCTCGACGATTATATATGTTTTGAAAACCTCGCCTACCACCTTGAAGGGCTCGGACTTGGTTTCGGGCTCTTTTTTGGCAGCAAAAACGGGCTTTTCCTGCTCTGCAACAGGCTTTTCGGGAGCTTTCTGCTCTTGAAAAATCAAGTCCTCGTCATCAAAGTTTATATCAATTTTCTTAGCTTTTGCTGAAGTATATTTTGGCTCGGGCGTGCTCACTTTCGGCATTGTAAACGGCTCGGCGGCAGCTTCGTTTTTAAACTGCCCGACACTCGTTTTCTGCCAAAAATTATCGGTTTTCGGGGCAGGCTTAAGCTCTTCAAAAGACTGCTGTTCAACCTTTGGCTTTCTTGCAACATCATCCAAAGTAAGTTTTATTTCTTTCGGTGTGTCCTCGCTCACAAGCGAATTTTTGCAAGCGTAATAAACAGCGTCAAACACAGCCTTATCGTTAGCAAAGCGCACCTCGGTTTTTGCAGGGTGAACATTAACATCGACCAGCTCGGCAGGAAGCTCGATGTGCAATACGCATGCAGGTACCTTGCCTACCATAACCGAATTTTTATAAGCGTTTTCAAGCGCGGTCATCGCCGTTAAAGATTTAACCTGCCTGCCGCTTACGAAAAAGTACTGCATACTTCTGTTAGCCCTGCAGTTTAAGGGCTTGGAAATAAAACCGTGAACTCTTACGGAGCCGAGCTTATAATCGACCTTCATTAGACTTTTGGCAAAGTCCGCGCCGAAAACAGCGTAAATCGCGTTATAGAGGTTTCCGTCGCCCGCAGTGGTGAAAATCTGCTTACCCTCGCGAATAAACCTGATACTTATTTCGGGATGCGAGAGCGCAATCCTGTCAACTACCGCGCTGACATAATTGCCCTCACTCGTATCGGATTTCAAAAATTTCATCCTCGCGGGAGTATTGAAAAACAGATTTCTCACAATAATCGTTGTGCCTTTAGGGCAGCCTGCGCTTTCAAGCGAAATTTCCTCGCCGCCGACGATTTTATATAAAGAGCCGATTTCCTCACCGTCCGAAAGGGTTAAAACCTCGGTTTCGCTCACTGCGCAGATTGACGATAACGCTTCACCCCTAAAGCCTAAAGTGACAATACTTTCAAGGTCTTTTTCGGTTTCAACCTTGCTTGTGGCGTGCGGCTTGAATGCAAGCGGCAAATCCTCTTTTAATATACCGCTGCCGTTATCGCTTATTCTGATATAGGTTTTTCCGCCGCCCTTTATTTCAACGCTTAAGGAGGTTGCTCCCGCGTCTACAGAGTTTTCACATAGCTCTTTAACAACGCTTGCGGGGCGTTCTACTACCTCGCCCGCAGCAATAAGTGAAGCCATATGCTTCGGCATCTGCTTAATTTTCAAAGCATTTCCTCCTTTCGTAATTTAAAATCAGGCTCTCTAATCTATACTGTTTTTTTAGTGAGAGTCTATTCTTTTGCTTTTTTTGAAAGCGAATAAAGCTTTTCCATAGCCTCAATGGGAGTTAAGGTGTTAACATCGAGCGCTTTCAATTCTTCAACTATCTCGTTTGAGGTATTAAAGCCAAAGGAAATTTGAGAATCGGGTTCGCTTGCAACTTCCTTGACGATTACTTGCCTGCCGTTTCCGCTTTCAAGTTCTTTTAAAACCTCGTTTGCTCTCTCGATTACCGCCTTGGGAACGCCTGCGAGGGAAGCAACATCAATGCCGTAAGAGTCATCGGTACCGCCCGCAACAATCCTGCGCAGGAAAATAATCTCCCCGCCGCGCTTTTTAACGGCGATATTGTAGTTCTTTACGCCCTCTATTTCATTTTCGATAGATGTTAATTCGTGGTAATGAGTTGCAAAAAGAGTTTTCGCGCCAAGCTTCTTTTTATTCGCGGTGTATTCGAGCACGGCTCTTGCTATGCTCATACCGTCAAAGGTCGAAGTGCCTCTGCCGATTTCATCATAGATAATGAGGCTCTTTTTAGTTGCGTTTTTAAGTATATTTGCAACCTCGTTCATTTCAACCATAAAGGTTGACTGTCCCGAGGTTAAATCGTCCGACGCGCCGACACGGGTGAAAATAGCGTCCGTAACGCCGATTTTTGCGCTTGAGGCGGGAACGAAGGAACCGATTTGCGCCATAAGCGTTATCACGGCTACCTGCCTCATAAAGGTGGATTTGCCCGCCATATTGGGACCTGTGATAATATTCATTCGGTGCTCAGCACAGTCGAGCACGGCGTCGTTAGGAACAAAAGGAGCGTCCTTTAACATTTTTTCAACAACAGGGTGCCTGCCGTCTTTTATTATAATTTCATCCTTTTCATCGACATCGGGACGAACAAAAGAATTATTAAGAGCCACCTCCGCAAGCGACTGAACACAGTCAAGCACAGCTATATTGAAGGCTGTTTTTTGTATTCTTTCAAGCGCGGTTGCAATTTTATCTCTTACCATACAAAACAGCTCGGTCTCGAGAGTGATATAGCGTTCCTTTGCGCCGAGAATTTTATCTTCAAGTTCTTTAAGTTCCTGAGTTATATAACGCTCCGCGTTGGTAAGAGTTTGTTTTCTTATATATGTATCGGGTACCATGGACTTAAAGGAATTTGTGATTTCAATATAATATCCATAGACCTTGTTATAGCCGATTTTAAGCTTTTTAATTCCGGTTTTTTCCTGCTCTCTTTGCTCAATATCCGACAGGAAGTTTTTGCCGTTGGTCATTATTTCATTGAGAGCATCAAGCTCGGAATTAAAGCCCTTTTTAATCATACCGCCTTCGCGGATAGTAAGCGGCGGTTCTTCAACAATCGCCCTGTCAATCAAAGCGGCTACATCATCCAAAATATCAATATTCTCATAGCATGACTTTAACATTTCTGACTTAGAGTCCGCTAAAAGCGCACTGATTTCGGGCAGGGTTTCTATCGCCTGATACATTGCCCTTAACTCTTTGGCGTTTGCCGTTTTATAGACAATTCTTGAAATGATACGCTCCAAATCAAGCACGGTAGCGAGCGCAGCTCTGATTTCGGTGCGCTTTTGAATATCGGAATAAAGCTCTTCAACCGCATTTAGCCTTCTTTCAATAGCGAAGGAGGAAACAAGCGGCTTTTCTATCCACGAACGGAGCATACGCTTGCCCATTGCTGTTTTGGTTTTATCAAGCACCCAGAGCAGCGACCCGCGCTTTTCTTTGTTGCGCATAGTTTCGCACAGCTCCAAATTCCTGACGGTGCCCGAATCAAGGTGCATATATTCCGAAGAAGAATATACATTTAGCTTAGTTACGCCCGAAAGCTCGCTCTTTTGAGTTTGCTCAAGATATTCTATAGCCTTGCCGAGCGCTCTTACAGCAAGCATTTTATCGCCGAGCTCAAGCTCATCCGTATTCTTTTTATCGAAGCAGCGCAGCACTGTTTTAGTCAAAACCGCCAAATCATAATCCTCGTCCGCCACTTCGTTTACAATGCAACTGAGGCGCTCCGATAAAAGCAGCTTAACCGCTTTGAGCTTTAATGCCGATTTGTTGAGGAGGATTTCCTTCGGCTCGTATTTTGAAAGTTCGTTTAATATTTCGCTCTCCGCGCCCGAGGTAAACTCGCTTGCCTCCATAGTGCCGGTTGAAACATCGCAAAAAGCGATACCCGCTTTTTTGCCCTCACAGTAAAGGCTTGCAAGGTAATTGTTTCTGCCCTCGTTGAGTATAGCGCTGTCAAAGGTCGAGCCGGGGGTTATAACCCTGATTACCTCTCTTTTAACAAGACCTTTTGCGGTTGCGGGATCCTCCGCCTGCTCGCAGACGGCAACCTTATATCCCCTTGAAACGAGGCGCGCTATGTAGTTATCGGCAGCGTGAAACGGAACGCCGCACATCGGCGCCCTCTCAGCCTGTCCGCAGTCCTTGCCCGTAAGCACAAGTTCGAGTTCCTTTGAAACGAGCTTCGCATCTTCAAAAAACATTTCATAGAAATCGCCGACGCGGAACATAAGTATGGTATCGGGATAGTCCGATTTTATTTCAAAATACTGCCTCATCATAGGCGATAACTGAGCCAAGGTTTATTCCTCCGTTTTGGTATTTCGATTAAATAATTTGCTGATTTTAAAAATCCTCAGCGAGAATTTGGAAAACTTTTTAAAATTTTCAAAGCCCTCAGCGAGAATTTTGGAAATCCTTTTAAATTTTCAAAGCCCTCAGCGAGAATTTTGAAAATCCTTTTAAATTTTCAAAGCCCTCAGCGAGAATTTTGAAAGTGGCTGTGAGGCTGTTATTCAGGATATTTCTGCTTTAACAAGCGAAAGCGACGAAGCAATACTTTGTGTATTGCGAGAAGCCTTCGCGACGAGAAAGCGGAAATAGGCGAATAAGAGCCCGCAGACATCTTACAAAATTCGAGCCAATTGAATAAGAGCCCGCAGACATCTTACAAAATTCGAGCCAATTAGTGGCAACCTCCGCAGGTTGAGCAATCGTGGGTGCAGTTTGCCGCGGTGGGGTCGCAGGTCATGGGGTCCTCGCCATTTAAGGACATGGCGATAATGCCGTTAACTTCGTTGACAACTGCTTCGAGAGCCTGCTGGGCTTTCTGATAAGCAATCATATTTTCGTTAGCCATAATCTCGTTGTATTTTTGCATAGCATCTTTGTTAATCTGCTCCGCTTTTTCGGCGTCTGCATCGTCGCCCTTTTCGGCGATTTGGTTTGCCTGAAGCATGAGAAGATTAAACTCGCCGATGAGCTTTTCGAGTTCAACATCCTCATCGTTTGTTTTTCTTGCCTGCATGAGAGATTCGTAACGCTCGTCCGCCTGAAGGGCTGCGCCCAATTCTCTTGCCAATTTAATAATATCTGCCATTTTTATTCTCCTATCTTTCGAATGATAATCATTCTAATTTACCTTTTAAAACCCAAGTTAAATTTTGGGTTACTTTTACATTTACATATTTGCCTATGAGTTTCCTGCCGCCTTCGAATTCTATAATGACATTTTCATCGGTTCTGCCCGAGAGCGTGCCTTCGGCTTTGCCTTCGCTCTCGACAAGCACTCTATAGGTTTTTCCGTTCATCGAGGCGGTACGCTTTGCAGCAATCTCCGCCTGAGTGTCAAGCAATTCCTTAAACCATTTATTCTTTTCGCTTCTCGGAACGGGGTCGTCCATCTCAGCTGCGGGAGTATGCTTTCTCGGCGAGTAAATAAAGGTGAAAAGCGAAGTAAACTCCACTTCTTTAATAAGCGAGAGAGTGTCTTTAAACTCCTCGTAGGTCTCGCCGGGGAAACCGACTATAACATCGGAGGTAAGCGAAAGGTTGGGGATGGTCTTTTTCGCATAGTCTATAAGAGACAAGTACTTTTCTCTTGTATAATGCCTGTTCATCGCTTTGAGCACCCTGTTATTGCCCGATTGAAAAGGCAAGTGCAAATGATGACTGATTTTCTCCGAGGCGGCTATGGTATCTATAAGTTCCTTTGTGCAGTCCTTCGGGTGCGAGGTCATAAACCTGATTTTAAAGTCGCCCTCAATCGAGTCAATCTTTTTAAGCAATTGAGCAAAATTAATGCTGTTTTCAAGGTCGTTACCGTAGCTGTTAACATTTTGACCTAAAAGGGTTATTTCCTTGTAACCCGCTTTGACTATCTGCCTTGCCTCTTCAAGTATCGACTCTTCATCGCGGCTCCTCTCCCTGCCCCTGACATAGGGCACGACACAGTAGGTGCAGAAGTTGTTGCAGCCGTACATTATCGGCAGCCACGCTTTTATTTCGCCGTCCCTGTGTATGGGCAAGCCCTCGGCGATAACGCCTTTGCTCTCATCGGTACAAAAAACCTTTTCGCCCGACAAAACCCTGAAAATAAATTCGGGCAGGCGATGAAGCACATGAGTGCCGAAAACGAGATTTACAAAGGGATAACTTTTTCTGATTTTTTCGCTCACATGCTCCTGCTGCATCATACAGCCGCAAAGAGCGATAATCATATTTTTATTTCTCGCTTTATAATGCTTAAGCGCGCCTACATTTCCGAAAACGCGCTGCTCGGCGTGTTCTCTTACCGCGCAGGTGTTATAAAGTACCAAGTCCGCTTCGGACAATTCGGAGGTAAGTTCGTAGCCGATTTCACACAGTATGCCCTGTATTCTCTCGCTATCCGCAACATTGCCTTGACAGCCGTATGTATGCACAAAAGCCTTGGGCGCACTTTCGAAACGGGATTTAATTGCCGCACTTGCAAGAAGCGCATATTCTTTTTGTTTTTCCAACTGTTTTTCATCAACAAGCGCTCCACGCAAAGCACAATCCTCCTTTATAAGCATATATGCATATTATTATAATATAAAAAAAGAGTTTATTCAATATACATAAACACAAAAGATGTAAATTTTTAATGAACAAAACTCGGCAAATTGCGAGAAAACGCCGAAACATAAAGTTTCAGCGTTTGTAATAAATCGTTTTTATTGTTTTAAGCGGTATGCAATTTCAGTTGCAGGCGAAGCTTGTCGGCTATCATTGCAATAAATTCGGAATTAGTAGGCTTTCCCCTATCCGACTGTATGGTATAACCGAAATAAGACATAAGCACATCTACATCGCCCCTGTCCCAAGCGACCTCTATGGCGTGGCGAATAGCCCTTTCTACTCGCGAAGGAGTGGTTGAGAAGGTTTTTGCAACTGTCGGGTAGAGCACCTTTGTAATTCCGCTTAGCATTGAAGCGTCATTTATGCAAAGCAGTATTGACGCGCGCAAATATTGGTACCCTTTTATATGAGCAGGTACTCCGATTTGGTGCAAAACCTCGCTTATCATCACTTCTAAATCTCTGCTTTCTTTTTGAGGAGAAAATTCGCTTTCGTTCCATTTTACAAGCTGATTTATTCGCTGCGAAAGCACGGAAAAATCAACGGGCTTTATGAAATAATAATCCGCTCCTGATGAAATAATCTGCGAGCCGAGACGCTCGTTATCAAAGTTTGAAACCACTATAACGATGGGCTTTTTGGGAAGCTTAAGACTGTCAAGACTCTTCAAAACTCCTATTGCGTCCATGCCCGCCATAAAGGAATCGATAATAAGCACATCCGCATTTTCCTCGGCAAGTGAGGAAAGTACGGCGGAGGCGTCCTTTTTAATGCTTTTCACTTCAAAGCCGAAGGAGCGCAGAGCACTTGCACACGGTGTTCCAAAATCATTTGTTTGGTCTGCTAAAATTACCTTTATTTTTTCACTCATTTTTATTACCTCGTTTTCATTTATTTTCCCAGATTTTACCATATTTGGTAAATTTTGGCAATAGTTTTAAGCGAAAAAATTTACAAATTTTGGGAATTTTTTTAAAAGCTTTTAAAAATAAAGTCGGCAAATAATAAAAGCTGTCGCAAAATGACGCGGCTCGCAATACGGTTTTCGCAAATCAAACTACGGGACATAAGCCGCTATACACAAAAATCGCAAGACCGCTTTTAAGGAACCGTCTTGCGATAATCTGTTTTAATTAAGTGAATTACTTATTTTCGTCATAGAATAACCGAAAACGGCATAACCGTAATTCGGTTTATTTAGAAAAACATGCGTGAGCGCGCCGACAAACTTACCGTCCTGGATAATAGGACTGCCGCTCATACCCTGCAAAATTCCGCCGGTTTTATTGAGCAGTTCCTCATCCGTTATTTTAACTATCATATCCTTATTGCCCGTGCCGAGTTTTGAGAGGAAAACAATCTCTACATCAAATTCCTTTACCCCGTCTTCATCTATAACCGTAAGAAGCTTTGCTTCTCCTCTCTTGATTTCATTCGGCAAAGCGGTTTCCACAAATTTTAATGAGGAAACATCGTCATTTCCTGTACCGTATACGCCTTTTTCGCAATTGATTTTTATTTTTCCTATTGTTTTATTGCCAAGCACGCCGTAAAGCTCTCCTGCTTTACCTTTTTCGGCTGCCGAAAAGCCTATGATTTTGCTTTCCACAGCCTCGCCCTCAAGCAAAGGCATTAAGGTTGCGGTATCAACATCGCAAATGCCGTGACCGAGAGCTGCAAAATTGCCGCTTTTGTCATAATAGGTTATTGTACCTATGCCGGCGGAAGAATCTCTTATCCAAAGTCCCGCTTTATATGTTCCGGTAGACGAAGATAACACGGGAGTTATGCTTACCGATTTTTCCTCCTCGCCGCGCTTTATTGAAATAATTACGCTTTTGCCCTCACTATCTTCAAAAGCAGACGAAACTTCGGCGCAGGTAGTAACTTTTTTGCCGTTTACGGCAGTTATTATGTCACCCGCCATAACGCCTACATCAGCCGCAGGATTTTTTACGCCTTGCTCGGTTTGAACCTCGGCAGGCGAAATAACAAGTACACCTTTTGTGAACAGCTTTATTCCGAAGGACTGACCGCTAAGTGCGACCGATGTTCTTTTTACAGAAGCCTGAGTCTGCACCGCTTCATCGTAATTACTTGCTAAAACGCTTATACTGATAATGAGCAAAAAGGTAATAAAATTTTTTAATATTTTCATTTTTCACCTCCAACTATATTTTTTGCAAAAAGTCAAATAATATAGTTGGATAAAAAAGAAAAAAGCCGATGAAACATCGGCTTTAGATAATATAGTTATTTATTTAACAGTTTATTTACCTCTGCTATGAAGGTGCTTACATCGGTGAACTGGCGGTAAACGGAAGCAAATCGAACATAGGCAACTTCATCAATATTTTTGAGTTTATCCATGGCAAGCTCGCCTATTTTTTCCGAAGTGATTTCCCTCTCGAAGGAGCTTTGAATTGTGGTTTCAATTTCATTTATGGCTTTTTCAAGAGTTGCATAGTCAACAGGTCTCTTCTCGCAAGCGCGAAGCATACCGTTGAGCAGCTTTTGAGAATCAAACGCTTCTCTCGATTTATCTCTTTTAACTACCAAAATCGGGATTGATTCTATTACTTCATAAGTAGTAAACCTTTTACCGCATTCCAAACATTCACGCCTACGGCGGATTTTCTCGCCTTCATCTGTAGGTCTTGAATCGATAACCTTACTTTCGGAATGTGAGCAATATGGACACTTCATAATAATACTCTCCTAACAGTCATTCTCTAATGAATGACTAAAAATTATTGTTAAATTATTATAGCATATTTACATATAAATTGTCAATATTTTGTGTATTTTAACAATAATAATACTACAAATATGGGTAGAGGAAAACGAAGCACAGAAAAAAAGAGATGAAAATTTCATCTCTTTAAAGCTTTACAATTCTCCGTTTTCATCAAGCTCAACCAAATATCTGCTAAGTGCATTCTGCCATTTAGGCAGCCGCTGGAACGACGCAAAATCGAGGCAAACCTTAGAAAGCCTTGAATTGAGCGGCCTTTTTGCGGCGCTGGGATATGAAATAGTATAAACCGGCACTATTCTGCAGGTTAGGTTTGCGCCCGCCATAATAGCCTGAGCAAACTGTGCCCAAGAGCAGTAGCCCTCGTTTGTTGCATGATATGTGCCGTACTTTGTTGTAAGCGACATATCCGCAAGCAGCTTTGCCAAATCCTTGGTGTATGTAGGCGAGCCTATTTGGTCGGCAACTACATTAAGCTCGTTTTTCTTTTTGCCCAAAGCGAGCATGGTTTTGACGAAATTATTGCCGTTAAGCCCGTAAACCCACGAGGTTCTTACAACAAAGGTTTTCGGGTTGTTTTTTGCCGCTTCCTCGCCTTCAAGCTTGGTTTTGCCGTAAACATTTAAAGGTCCTGTCGGGTCGTCAACATTATGCGGAGCCTCACCCTTACCGTCAAAAACATAGTCGGTGCTCACATATATTAGCTTTGACTTTAAATATTTGCACGCCTCGGCGATATTCCTTGTGCCTTCAACATTTACTTTGCGGCAAATATCCTCGTTTTCCTCTGCGCCGTTAACATTTGTATATGCTGCGCAGTGAATTACGGCTGTAGGCTGAAAGCGCCGTATATAATCCTCGGTCTGCTTAGCGTCGGTAATATCAAAATCCTCAACATCAACGCCCTTGCAGGGTATCTCTCTCTTTTCGAGCTCAAGCACCACATCGTGCCCCAATTGTCCGTTAACGCCCGTTACTAAAATATTTTCCATAAATTAATCCTCAAAAACAAAGTTAACATCGCAGTCCTTAAGATTGGGTGCGTTTAAGTCCTTGTCGGATAATATCGGGCTGTCCGTGCCCCAATCAACGCCGATTTCAGGGTCATTAAAGTGCACCGAACGGTCATGCTCGCGGCTGTAAAAATTATCAACCTTATACTGCACCTCAACATCCTCGCTGAGCGTTAAAAAGCCGTGAGCAAAGCCCTTGGGAATATAAATCATTTTTTTGTTTTCTTCCGAAAGCTCTACCGCAACCCATTTTTTATAGTTAGGACTGCCCTTTCTCAAATCAACGGCAACATCTAAAATTTTGCCCCTGATGCAACGCAGAAGCTTAGTCTGCGCCATCGGTGCATTCTGAAAATGAAGCCCTCTTAATGTGCCCTTTTGTGCCGAATAAGAATGATTGTCCTGAACAAAAACAGTATCAATTCCTATCTCTTTAAACTTTTCGGCATTATATGTCTCGGTGAACCAACCTCTGTGGTCGCCGAAAACCTGCGGAGTTATTATATAAACACCGTCAAGCGAAGTGTTTTCTTTTTTCATTTTTTTCCGTCCCTTTTTAATTATTACCCCATTTAGGATGAGTAACCTGTGTATTCTTTGAATTTTGGTTAGGATTGGAGTAAAGAATTTCTCCGTTTGCGACCTTCATAAGGTGCTTACCATAAGCCGAAGAGCCGTATTTCTTCGCGCTTTTAAGAAGCTTGGATTTATTAATCCAGCGGTTATTATAAGCGATTTCTTCGGGGGCGGAAATCTGTATACCCTGAAGCTGCTCTATAGTTTTAATAAAGCTTGCAGCCTTATGCAATGCGTCAACCGTACCTGTGTCAAGCCAAGCATAGCCTCTGCCCATCTGTTTAACATCCAGCTCGCCTGCTTTTAAGTAGGTTTCATTAACATCGGTTATTTCGTACTCGCCTCTTTCACTCTTTTTCAAATTCTTTGCGATATCTACAACTCTGTTATCATAAAAATACAGTCCCGTTACCGCATAATTCGATTTCGGGTGCTTCGGTTTTTCTTCTATTGAAACGGGTTTACCCTTTTCATCAAATTCAACCACGCCGAAGGCTGTGGGATTATCAAGACAATACGCAAAAATCGTTGCCGGACTTTTCATTTCCGCCGCTTCTCTGAGCATATGACCGAGTCCTGAGCCATAAAAAATATTATCGCCGAGAACCATCGCAACGCTATCGTCGCCGATAAACTTTTCACCGATAACGAAAGCCTGAGCAAGTCCCTCCGGTTCGTTTTGAACAGCATAGTGAAGCTCGATACCAAACTGGCTGCCGTCCTCCAACAAATCCTTGAATTTGGGCGTATCATCTGGAGTTGAAATGATGAGTATTTCTCTAATTCCTGCAAGCATTAAAGTTGAAAGCGGATAATAAATCATCGGCTTATCGTAAACAGGCAAAAGTTGCTTTGAAGTTACGGTTGTAAGCGGATAAAGCCTTGTGCCGCTGCCGCCTGCAAGTATAATTCCTTTCATATTAACCTCCAATAAATATATAAATATTTATATTTATACTATATAACATTTATAATAAATAGTCAAGTAACGGAAAAAGCTCCGCAGCAAGTGCGGAGCTTTCTGCTTATACTTATTAGTCCTCTTTCGGAGCGTAATAATCAACAAGGCGTGCAAGTCTTTCATACTTAGCAATAGAGTTCTCGGCTGCCTGCTTGAAGAGCTTAGCTGCCTTTTCGGGGAACATAGCCTTGAGTGACGCATATCTTACTTCGCCTTCGATGAAGTCGATATAAGAGGTCTTAGGTGCTTTTGAATCAAGCGAGAACGGGTTTTTGCCCTCTGCCTTAAGAGCAGGATTAAATCTGAAGAGATTCCAATAGCCTGCGTCTACAGCCTTCTGCATTTCAAGCTGGCAGTTCTGCATGCCGCCCTTCTTAATTCTGTGCATTTCACAAGGAGCGTAACCGATAATGAGTGACGGTCCTTTATATGACTCAGCCTCTTTGAGAGCCTTGAGAAGCTGGTTCTTATCAGCGCCCATAGCAACCTGAGCAACATAAACATAACCGTAGCTCATAGCGATTTCGGAAAGACTCTTCTTGCCGATTTGCTTACCTGCAGCGGCAAACTGAGCAACCTGACCGAGCTGTGAAGCCTTGGAAGCCTGACCGCCTGTATTTGAGTAAACTTCTGTATCGAATACAAATACATTTACATCTTCGCCCGAAGCGAGAACATGGTCAAGACCGCCGTAACCGATATCGTAAGCCCAACCGTCGCCACCAAAGAGCCATACGCTCTTCTTAGCGAGGTAATCTTTATACTTAAGGATTTCCTTCGCGTTTTCACAGCCGTTTTCACTGCAGGAGGAAAGTACCTTGATAAGTTCTTCAGCGGGTTTAGCGTTTTCGGTGCTTGAATCCTTGGTTTCAAGGAATTTATCAACAATAGGCTTAACCTCATCCGAAGGCTCAAGAGCTTCAATCATCTTGATTGCTCTTTCTCTGAGAGCCTTTTGACCGAGATAAATACCCAAGCCGTGTTCGGCGTTATCCTCAAACAGTGAGTTAGCCCAAGCTGGACCCTTGCCGCTTTCGCGGTTTACTGTATAAGGAGTTGAGGGAGCAGAGCCGCCCCAGATTGATGAACAGCCTGTAGCGTTTGAAATATACATCTGCTCACCGAAGAGCTGAGTTACAAGACGGGCATAGGAGGTTTCCGCACAGCCTGCGCAAGAGCCTGAGAACTCAAGCAAGGGCTGTTTAAACTGGCTGCCCTTAACGGTTGTATTGATAAGCTCGCTCTTTTCGGAAACAGCGTCAACACAATAATCGAATACGGGCTGCTGCTCAAGCTGAGTAGCCTGAAGCTTCATTGCAAGCGGTGCAGCCTTACCTGTTTGAGCGCTTCTTGCGGAAACGGGACAAGCCTTAACGCAAAGAGTACAACCCATACAATCCATGGGGCTGATAGCCATTGTGAATTTATAGTCAGTCTTAAGCACGGGCTTCTCTGTATACTTTGTCTGAGCGGGAGCCTTAGCAGCTTCGTCTGCGCTCAAAGCAAAGGGTCTGATTGTAGCGTGAGGACAAACGAAGGAGCAGGTGTTACACTGAATACAGTTTTCGGGATTCCACTCGGGAACATAAACCGCAACGCCTCTCTTTTCATAAGCCGCCGCGCCCTGAGGCATAGTACCGTCAGCAATATCCTCAAACTTGGAAACGGGAAGCGAATCGCCGTTCATTTGATTTACGGGATTAACAATATCCTTTACAAACTTAACAAGGTCTGCTCTGTCGCCCTTAACCTCATTTTCCGCAGCCTTAGCCTCAATGCTTGCCCACTCTGCGGGAACCTTAATTTCGGTTACAGCGTCTGCGCCTGCGTCGATAGCGTTGTAGTTAAGTTGAACAATTTCTTCGCCCTTCTTGGAATATGACTTATAAGCCATCTTCTTCATATATTCGATTGCTTCATCAGCGGGAAGAATATTTGCAAGTGCGAAGAATGCGGACTGCAAGATAGTGTTCTTAACCTTGGCGTTACCGATTTTCTTTGTAGCAAGAGTAGTAGCGTCAATAGTGAAGAATTTAATATTATTCTCAGCGATGTACTTCTTAACATCAGCGGGAAGGTGCTCCTCGAGCTCTGCTTCGTTCCACTGGCAGTCAAGAAGGAAGGTGCCGCCGGGCTTAACATCCTGAACAATTTTGAAGCCCTTGAGAATGTAAGATACATTATGGCAAGCTACAAAGTCAGCCTTAGTAATGTAGTACGGACTCTTGATGGGAGTATCGCCGAATCTCAGGTGAGAAATGGTTACGCCGCCGGTTTTCTTCGAGTCATATTGGAAGTAAGCCTGAATGTATTTGTCGGTATGGTCGCCGATAATCTTGATGGAGTTCTTGTTTGCGCCAACAGTACCGTCGCCGCCAAGACCCCAGAATTTGCAAGCGATTGTGCCTGCGGGAGCTGTATCGGGAGAAACCTTTTCTTCGAGTGAATGATTTGTAACATCATCAACAATACCGATTGTGAAGTTGTTTTTGGGTTCGTCCTTTTTAAGATTATCGTAAACTGCGATAACGGAAGCGGGAGTAGTATCCTTAGAGCCAAGACCGTATCTGCCGCCTACAACCTTAATATCGCTTCTGCCTGTAGTGTTGAGAGCTGTAACAACATCAAGATAAAGAGGCTCGCCGAGAGCGCCGGGCTCCTTAGTTCTGTCAAGAACGGCAATCTTCTTACATGAAGCGGGAATGGCCTCTGCAAGCTTTGCGGGAACGAAGGGTCTGTAAAGCCTAACCTTAACAAGACCAACCTTTTCGCCTGCTGCTCTTAAGTAGTCGATAACTTCCTCTGTTACATCACAGATTGAACCCATAGCAACGATAACTTTATCTGCATCGGGGTCACCGTAGTAATTGAAGAGCTTATAATCTGTACCGAGCTTAGCGTTAACCTTGCCCATATATTCCTCAACGATTTCGGGAAGCGCTTCATAATACTTGTTGCATGCTTCTCTGTGCTGGAAGAATATGTCGCCGTTTTCCGCAGAACCTCTGAGAACGGGGTGTTCGGGATTGAGCGCACGGTCTCTGAACGCCTTAACAGCGTCCATATCAACCATTTCCTTAAGGTCTTCATAATCCCAAACTTCGATTTTCTGAACCTCGTGAGAAGTGCGGAAACCGTCAAAGAAGTTAAGGAAAGGTACTCTGCCCTTAAGAGTTGAAAGGTGAGCAACAGCGCCTAAGTCCATAATCTCCTGCTGATTGGATTCGCAAAGCATAGCGTAACCTGTCTGGCGGCATGCATAAACATCGGAATGGTCGCCGAAAATGTTAAGTGCATGGCTTGCTACGCAGCGAGCTGAAACATGAATAACCGAAGGGAGCAATTCGCCTGCGATTTTGTACATGTTTGGAATCATAAGCAAAAGTCCCTGAGAAGCAGTGTAAGTTGTGGTAAGCGCACCTGCTGCAAGCGAACCGTGAACAGCGCCTGCTGCGCCTGCTTCAGACTGCATTTCCGTAATCTTTACGGTGTCGCCGAAAATGTTTCTTGCAGGACCGTCGCCAAAAATGTTGCGGTCGGTCGCTGACCAGGTATCGGTAACTTCAGCCATCGGGCTTGACGGGGTGATAGGATAGATAGCAGCTACTTCAGTGAAAGCATAACTGACATGTGCGGCAGCTGTATTACCATCCATAGAAAGTTTTCTTCTTGCCATTTTTTGTATTTCCTCCTATTTAGGTTTATTCCTGTTAATTTCTTAATTCAGTTAAGAAATTGGCAAATGCAAAAACTTGAAATAAATAATCCCAAGTTATGCTATTATAAATTATAACACTTCTTTATTTATATGTAAATAACAATTACTAAAGTATTTTTCGGCAATTTTGACAAAATAAGTAAGATATACTATAATTGGTTTTGTAATTGCAGATTTAAACGATATTCAATCTGCACGGAAAGGAACATATATGGACAATCCCGACGCGGGAACTATTATTTTGAGAATACTTCTCGTTTTTGTTTTGATTTTTGTTAACGGCTTTTTCTCGATGAGCGAAATTGCAATAATAACTTTAAACGATTCAAAGATTGATAAAATGGCGGAGGAGGGCAACAAAAAAGCGAAGAAAATCGCCGCATTTACGGAGAACTCCTCGAAGTTTTTATCGACTATTCAAATCGGCGTTACGCTTGCGGGCTTTTTAGCTTCCGCATTCGCGGCGGACAGCTTTACAGGCTACATTACCACGGCTTTGGGACTTACGCCGAACAGCCCTCATTTCAGGCTTTACAATAATTTAATTCTTATTGCTATTACAATTATAATGAGCTATTTTACGCTCGTTTTAGGCGAGCTTGTGCCGAAAAAATTGGGTATGCAAAAGGCTGAAAAAATTTCGTTTGCGATTATTGATGTATTGAGATTTTTCAGCGCGATATTTTCTCCGCTCGTTAAGGTGCTTTCGGTTTCGGCTAACGCCGTTGTAAGGCTCTTGGGACTTGACCCGACTGCCGACGAGGAAGAAGTTACCGAGGAAGAAATACTACTTATGGTTGATGTGGGCGAGGAAAAGGGCGTTATCGAAGAAGCGCAAAGCGAAATGGTGAGCAACATTTTTGAGTTTGACGATATTACCGTTTCCGAGCTTATGACTCACAGAACCGACATTGTGGCGGTTGAAATCGGCGACGACATCAAAGATGTGCTTAAGCTTGCGGAAGAAACGGGGCGCTCACGAATTGCGGTGTATGAGGATGACATCGACTCAATAAGAGGCGTTGTTTATGTTAAGGATTTAATCGCATATGTAGGCAAAAGCGTGCCGAAGAGCGTTACCGTTAAAAGTCTCACCCGCCCCGCGCTTTACATTCCCGAAAGCAAGAAGGCTGACGACGCGTTCAAGGAAATGTGCGAGAGCAGAATTCAGATTGCGGTGGTTGTTGACGAATACGGCGGCACGGCGGGACTGATTACGCTTGAGGACTTAATCGAGAGCATTGTGGGCGATATTCAGGATGAATACGACGATGAAGAGGACGATGTTATTCAGGTGGATGAAGGCATTTACAACTTCGAGGGCGACTGCGACATTGAGGACGCCGAGGAGAGCTTAAATATCAATCTGCCCGAGGGCGATTACGATACCCTTGCAGGCTTCTTCCTTAACCTGACAGGCGATATTCCGAAGGTGAACGACTCGGTAAAATATAAAAATTTAACCTTAACTATAAAGGATATGGACGAAAACAAGATTGAAAAAATCGAAGTTAAGGTTGAAGCGGAAAGTCAAAAAGAAGAGTAGAATAATTTTAACAATGAAAAAGCAGGCTATATGCCTGTTTTTTTATTAAAACTAAGCATAAAGTGAATAGTAAAAAAGATTAGCAAAAAGCCAAAAATAAAAATGTTAACCAAAATAGGTTGACAAAATTAACTTTATATGGTAAAATACATTTGTCAATTATTGATAGAAAGGATATGAGTAACATGATTACCTCCGTAGGAAAGTTTCTAAGAAAATTAAGAATTGACAGTGGTGAAGTTTTAAGAGATATGGCAAATAATCTTGGAGTGTCTTCTGCTTTTTTGTCAGCTGTAGAAAATGGAAAGAAAAAATTTCCTGAAGCCTGGAATGAAAAATTGACAGAGATTTATAAACTTACCCCTAATCAGGTTGAAGAAATGAAAGAAGCAATAATTGAATCGACTTCTATTATTAAACTTAATATTGAAAACGCTTCTCAAAAAAATCGTGATTTGGCAGTAAAATTTGCTCGTAACTTTGATTCCATTGATGATGAAACGCGTGACAAAATTTTCAATATTCTAAGCAAAAGCAAGGGTGATTAATGTTGGCTGATTATTATGTTGAAGCAAAGTCGAGAAAAGAAATAAGAGGGTTAGCAAATCTTCTGAGAAATAAACTTGGCTTGCAGGATGTTTTATGGATTCCTATTGTTGAATTATTGGATATTTTAGCTGAAACCATTGAAGAATTCAGCTATGAAGTCGTTCCTGACAATGAGTTGGCGAATGAAATCCACGCAGAGACTGACATAGTAACAGGACATATCAAAATAAAGGAAAGTGTGTATGTTCGTGCTTGTGATGGCGAAGGCAGGGACAGAATGACAATAGCTCATGAAATAGGTCATTTTTTCATGCTGTGCTTATGTGGTTTTAAATTGCATCGTAATTATGAAAACAATATAATACCTGCATATAAAGATCCTGAATGGCAAGCAAAATGCTTTGCAGGTGAATTTATGGTAGGCAAACACCTGATTAATGATATGGATATTTTTGAAATTGCCAATAAATGTGGCGTATCATTAGATGCAGCAGGCTATCAATGCGCACATAATGATTAATACTGTTTTAAAAGGAGGAAAAATGAATTTAAAACAAAATAATAAAAACACCTTGCAAAATGCAAAGGTGCAAAAAGCAAAGTGTTTTTCTCCGAATATAGTTATCCGGATCCCTAGCAAGATTAGTATAACACCTTTCGGAGAAAAATGCAATACGTTTGTTAATTTTTTGACGAAAGGAGGACTTTAAAATGTCCAAAAAGAACTGCACTCGCAGTGGGTGCAAAGATGTTTTTCGCGCTTTTTTATTAAAAAACGCAAACTATGCAGGAGCGTTAGAAATACCTGTAATAAACGCTACTGATGCAATCCCAAATAAGCTTATTCCATTTTCAAAGGCATTGCGTACTGATGATTATGATCAGTGGGTATGTCATTATGAGGATGATACATTATTTGAAAGATTGTGGAACAATCCCAAGAAATATCTTCCGATACTTGCAAAGTTTAACGGTGTAATCACACCTGACTTCAGTCTATACAGAGATATGCCGTTGATTATGCAAATATGGAATATCTTCCGAAGCAGAGCTTTAGCTCACTGGTTTCAGGAAAACGGGCTAAATGTTGTTGTGAACATCCGGTGGGGCGACAAAAGAACACATTTTATTACATGTTTAGGTGTGCCCAAATATTCAACAATTGCTGTTGGTTCGGTTGGATGCATAAAGCTTCTGGAAGACAGAAAGTATTTTATTGAAGGGCTTGACTATGTTGTAAAAAAGCTTAAACCGAAAACGATTATAGTTTACGGTGCTGCACCCGATTACATTTTTGATAAATATAAAAAACAGGGTGTTAAGATTTTACAGTTTGATTCCGAAACCGCAAAAGCCCATAAGGCAGGTGATGCCTAATGGGAGCAGGATATCATGGTGGATTTGGAAACACCTATGGTTCAAGAGCAATAAGCTTGTCTCCAACATATGCCGGAGATGAAAACAAACTTAAAACGGCATCAAAATGGGTTAAACCAAAAAGTGGCTATACCGACATCATCATTCACGGAAGTCCTAATCATGTTGAAATAAAAAAAGGAAATGATTGGATTAGAATAAACCACCGAGTGCTTGCGCGAATGTATAAAAGCGATGCGGGTCATTCCAAGAGACCGATACGTTTGATTTCATGCAAGACCGGAAAGGATATTAACGGATTTGCTCAAAACTTAGCAAATAAACTGGGACGAAAAGTTATAGCTCCCAGCGATACGGTTTGGATTCATCCAAGCGGAAAAATAACAATTGGTCCTGATGCGAGGATAAATTCAGGAAAATGGATATCTTATTATCCAAAGGAAACGAGGTAATGTATTATGAATATAATAAGCAAAGGTTTTTTTAGAGAATTTCTTGGAAGCAGTCAAAATGATCCCTCTTTAAAAGATTATATAAATAAGGGCGCAGATTATCCTATTGATAAAATATGTGCATATTTAGATAGCGGACTTCCCCTTATAGTCTCACCAGGAGTGGCGTTGGATGTTATTGACGAAACTAAAGGTGTTGCCGGGGTTCCATCAATTCTCACAGATGGAAAATGGGCTTGGTCAGGATTGCTATCGTATTATGTGAAAAATTATAAAATTATGCTAGATAATGAATTTATCGATACGATGTTGTCAAATGATTGGAAAATCCCTATTGAAGAAGATGATTTAGATTATTCCAATATTCTTCTTGACGGAAATCCGCTTTAATTCTGGCGTTTTTAAAAACACGGCGTGAAAACGCCGTGTTTTTTATACAAGTTTCAGTTTTTCGACTATGTGTTTTTTCTCGAAAAGGACGGCGAGCGGTGTTCCGCAAACGAGCACTACGCCTATTTCTCCTGCCGCAACAAGTGCGCCCTGCAAAAGAAAATCGGTGAAGTGAAAACCGCCTTCAACAAAGAATATTTCGATTTCAAGACCGATTAATATGCCGTTAAAAATCGCGGGCATTAAAAGGCTTAAAATCGGGAGATTTTTAATTCTCACATTTCTTAGTTTCCAAATGCAAATTGCCGCCAAAAGCGTTGCAACCGAGCCAAACACGGTATCCATGGGAAGTTGGGCGATATTAGCCAAGTTTGACAGTACCACGCCAAGTGTAAGTCCCCAAATGGCTGACGGCGTCCACAGCGCCAAAATGCACAACAGCTCCGCTACCCTGAATTGCACAGCGAAAGAGGTCGTGCCGGGGAAAATAAAATTTTGGGCATAAAACAGCGCGGCATACATCGCCGCTATCAACGCCCCCTGAACGAGTGATAGTGTTTTCTTATTCATTTTTTGTCCTCCGTAGTTTTGATTTGGGGAATATTTTTCCACTCTAAAAAATATTCCGACAGGCAGGATGGTTTCGAACTGCCCTATCGTCCGATTGTTAATCGGGCTTATAAAAACAACTGTAAAGTATTATCGCTTTACATGCTGTAATTATCAATTTAAAGTTTACCTGCGCAAAGGGCGATAATTGCCGTTATTACAATGAGCACGGGCTGGTGAATTAAATATACCCAAATGGTATTTCTGCCGATTTTATTTAATATCGGCGTATTTATATGCGAAGTTTTCTTTACAAAATTTGTATCCTTAATCAAGGTCCAGAAATAGTAACCCGAAAGGAAAAGGAAGAGCCACGGTATAATCGGGAAAAAGTCCGACGATGTGAACGCTTGACTTTCAAAGCCTAACCACTCCATACCGAGTTTTGAATAAAGAATTTCGGGAAGCTGGATTAGCCTTAATCTGTTTGCCTCGTGTGCGCCCCAAGTAAGCCCGATATAGCCCGCGGGGATTTTTGAAGTCATTATATAAACTCCCCTTGTGAGCAAATACAAAATAAGACCGAGCGGTGCGCCGAGTTTCGCGGGGACTTTATCGAAAGCCTTAGAACACAAACCCATTATTAAGCACGCGCAACCGATAAAGTGAAGTATGCCGAACCAAATGAACACTCCGCCGCCCATGCCTGTGGCGTTCATAATAATTTCCGCTATGTAAGTAACAATCGTTATTATAATACCGAAGCCTAAAACTCTTGCGCCGTTTTTAAGGTTGTTTCTGCTGAAATGGGCGCAGATGCCCGAGGTGAAAATAAATGTACCGCAGCTGATTTGCTGCCAATACCAAGCGACATTTGTGCCTAAAAAGTTTTCAACCGCCTTAAATCCCGCAATGTCAGCTAAATCCCAAGCAAAATGATAAAGCACAACGCTGATTATCATTATGCCTTTTAAAAGGTCGATAAGCTCATATCGGCCTCTTGATATTTTGGAATTATCGTTTCGATTAAAAAAGTCGGTAATTTTCACTTTAACACCTAAACACCTAAAAACGCACAGTTTTCTGTGCGTCAGAGTGTCGAAAAAGCGGCTAAAACCGTGCAGACAAAATATTTTATTAAAATTCAATAAACTTTAGCTTTTATTACAAACTCTGCAAACAGTTATTTGCTTGTTTTTGTTATAAAGGAAACCGCTGAACCCTCGATGTTTCAGCGGATTTGCACTTTCGCCAAGCAATCTATGATTGCGCCCGCCAAGGTTTCGGGCACCAACTCCAAATCTTTGATTTGGTTAGTTGGTCGAACTCTTATCTCA
>CADBNM010000048.1 GCA_902796055.1 Oscillospiraceae bacterium | reverse complement strand
GTCTCCTTTTTCATTGGTATAAGTTGATTATACGGGTAAAATGTGAACAACAAATAAACTAATTTTAAAAATTCAAATAACTATCGTGTCGCCCGTCCTTAAATATTTAAGGCTGTTTAAATTCTTTTTCAGATACTCATATTGCTTTTCGCCCGTGCAGTGACAGGTGTAATAATCGGTATTATATTCGGCTAAAAACGACGAGATTTGGACAAGTTCGTTTTCGTCCTCGGTTTTTATAAGGTGAAAGCCGCCGACAAAAATATCGGGCGAAAATGCGCGCATTATATTTTCTATCCCTGCGTGAGAGCAGCCGCTAAAGAGCACTTTTTTTCTGCCCTCTATAAGCTCAAGATATATTTCGTGGTCGAATTTATCAGGCAGTTTTTTGCCTTCCTTTTCGGCGGTAAGACCGAAAGAGTTTAATCTCTTTTTTTCAAGCGAAGCGCTTGTAAATATCTCAGCGCCCTTGCAAACGCCGCGATTTTTACTTACACTCACAAGGCGATTGTTATCCTTCAAGGTTTTTCTAAGCCCTATATATTTTTCGCCGTTATAGAAGTCCCCGAAAGCGTTTTCGCTTATATAGACGGGGGCTTTTTTATTTATTTGCAAAAACTTTTCGAGTCCGCCGCCGTGGTCGTAATGTCCGTGAGAAATCACGGCAAAATCAACCCGACTTAGATCTATGCCGCACTTTTCGGCATTTTCATAAAACAGAGCGCTTTGCCCTGCGTCAAATAATATATTCCCGCACTCGCTTTCAATATAAAGGCTTAAACCGTGCTCACATTCAAGAGCGCACCTCGAGGTGTCTTCACATAAAACAGTAATCTTCATACCCTAATTTTAGCATAAAAAAGCCGCCGAATCAACTAACTCGGCGGTTTTATACTAAATATAGTTCTTATTCCCCTGCTTCATTTTGCTTTAATATTTCCGCGCCGTATTTGCACAAAAAACTCATAACTATCAGCGCTATGCCTATTCCGACAGAGCCTGCCATTGACAAATCGGAAGTGAAGGTACTCGCTTCAAGCAAAAAATTATTGAACACCGCTTCGGCTATTGAAAACATCACCGTTATGCCAAAGGAAACGGCGGCAATACAAATGCCGAGATTTCTCAGCTGCTTTGCGCTTTCAAACGAAAACGGAGTGCCGATTTCAAGCTCCTTTTTAAAGTAGCGTTCGGCAAGCTTCGCAAGCACCGCCTCGCCCGCGCAAAATATTACGCTTTCTATCATTTTAGCGTATGTCTCCGCCTTGCTTGCGGCGGGTGAAGAATTAACCAAGCCTTGAATATTAACGACGCCAAGTTTAAACGGAGCTGTAGGCAAGGTAATAATCGCCGCTAAGGACAGCGCAAAACCAACCACGCTGAAAACGAAAACTATTTTACTTATAATTCTGCTTGCGTTAAATATTTTTTGAATAGTATCAAGTGTTTTTGTTTTCATATTTACCCTTCTTTCACTTTTTAAGCCACTCGGGCTTTGTTACATAGCTAATATGCTCGGTGCGGATGTCGTTCATTAACGGCACGGGCACATTTTTATTTGTATGAGAATACTTAAAGCCTAATTTTTCCTGCACTCTCGCCGATTTGGTATTGCCGTCATAATGTCCGCACCAAACCTTTTTCATACCTAATTCATTAAACGCGCGGCGAAGCAGTTCCTTTCCTGCTTCGGGAATTATATCTTCTCCCCAAAACGGTTTTCCGAGCCAAAAGCCGAGTTCACACTCATCGTCCTTTTCGGAAATATGATTGTACCCTTTGAGCAGAAGTTCTATTGCGCCGATTGCCCTGTTGTCTTCTTTAAGGCAAACAGCGTAAGCCTCTTTGCCGCATAACACATTTTTTATCACGCTCAGGCTTTCAGCCTCGTTTTTGTGAGCCTGCCAGCCCGCAACAGGTCCTACCTCGGGGTCTTTTGCGTATTTATATAAGTCCTCGGCATCGCTTTCTTCCCAAGGACGAAGAATCAATCTCTCGGTTTTTAAAACCATTATTTTTCCAACTCCTCGCAAAAGCTTTTGATTCTACTCTCATTTTCTTCGCCGGGCTTTGACTTGGGGTCAATGAGAATTAACTCGCTTTCAAGTTTATCTATGCCGAGCGCGCCTTTAAGTTTTTCAAAAGCCTTTTCTGCCCCCGAGCCGCTTTGGCAGGCAACGGCGGCGATGCGCTTGCCGGACAAATCGTTTTCTTTAATGAAGGTGCGAAGCGGCGGCGCCATATTGCTTGCCCAAACGGGAAAAGCGATGATAATTCTATCATAAGCACCGGCATTAAACTTATACGCTTCAAGTTTGGGAGTTTCAGCCATTACAGCGCTTTTGCCGCCCCAAAGAAATTTGCGGAAGCCTTTGTTCGGATAGGCTTTTTTGGGATACAGACGAAGAAAGTCCGCGCCTATGCTTTGAGCTATTTTCTTAGCGGCATAATCGGTGTTTTCTTCCATTGAATAATAAACAATTATTGTTTTCATTGACTTGTCTCCTATAATACTTTAACAAACAGTCCGTGCCTGTTGCAGTAATAGTAAATGAATTTAACACGGTTTTTCTTAAATCTTGCCTCGGAGCCCGACTCGGGGTACAGCTTTTTATACTGCACGCCGTCGTCCGACACGGCGCAAATAAAAGAAATATAGTGTTCTTTTGTCATCGGATGAGAAAGGCTGACGAAGTATTCGTCCTCGACACTTTCCGCCGATAAGGCGTGTTCTTCGTCCTCGCTCTCGGCTTCCGACGGCACAAGATTTATGCCGCAGCAGCTAATTACCGCCTCACCCGAAGCGAGCACAACATTCCCGCATACGGGACAGACATAAAATTTTATTCTTTTAATATTTGCCGAGCGGTTATTATTTCTTATATCCTCGCCGTTTAACAATTCGATAACTGATATACCGAGCGCGCCGGCAAGCGGCTCAAGCAGACTGATATCGGGAAAGCCCGCCCCCGTTTCCCACTTGCTTACAGCCTTTGCGGTAACAAATATTTTATTGGCGAGCTGCTCTTGGGTTAACTTTTTGTTCTCTCTGAGCCTTTTTATAACGGCTCCCGTTACATATTTATTCATAATACAGCCTCCTTACAAGGAAAGCTTAACATAGTTTTATTTTGATGACAACCTACGCAGCGTAGGGTAAATTCCTTTTACCCATACTTAAAATTCAAATACCGATATATACAGTTTATGCTCTATTTCAAACTTTTCGGGATAATTTTCGAGCATTTTTATATGCTCTTCGCTCCATTTTTTGAATGTTTCACCGTCCATTGAGGCTAAAGTGCCTCTGCAAGCGCACATTCTGCCGTGCCAGTTTTCACGCTCAAACGCAAGTTTAAGACTATAAATTTCGGTTTTTCTGCCCTCAAATAAGTCATCGAACATATCTTCCGTGGCAAGATTCTCGGGCTGCCAGAACGGATTGTATTTTTTAACAAGCGCTATGCTTTTAGCCGATATTTCATCGTCGTAAGCCCAATCGAGCACAATTTTAATAAATTTGCCGTTCGGTTTAATAAGCCGCTTTATTTCGGCTCTTGTTTTTTCCTTTTCAAAGTACCAAAAGCACTGCGCCGCACAAATCACATCGAAGCTGTTATCGGGAAAAGGTAAATTTTCGGCGGGTGAAACGATAAAACTAATATTATACCCTTTTTCAGCCGCCGCCGATTGAGCAAAGAAAATTTGTTGCGCCGAAATATCCGCGCCCGTTATATCGGCTTTCGGGTTATACAAATTAAGCGGCAAAATACCCGTCCCCGTGCCGAGGTCGAGCCACGAGGTTCCGTCCGCCGACACGCCGAACTCGCGCAGCTTATCATAAAGAAACGGCGGGTATATATCTCGGTATTTTGCATAAGCCTTCGAGGTGTTTCCCCACTCAAACGCTTTGCCCGAGTCAATTATCTTGTTCACTGCCATATTTAATCGCTCTCTTGTAGTCTATGAATGCCCAAATGCCTGTTACAGCTATAAAGGCACAGCTAATCAGCTTGTGGTCAAGCTTCGTTCCGAGAAATACGACGAGCACCGTAAGTGCCATTGTAACAAACATATTCGGGAGCATATAAATAGTGACCGCTGCCGACTGCTTTATTACCTCGATTTCATTTTCCCACTCAAGTTTCAAGTGCTTAATTCCGCAAACGCAGCCCCTTGTTGTTGAAAAAGCGCATAGAGTTATTCCCAACAGCAGATATAATGCAGTGTCAAGTGCAGGCGTTTTTGCGGATATGCACATCATAAGCGTTGCTATAACCATAAACGGCACCGTAAGATACATATTAAAAAGCATTTTGCCCTGATATACCGTTTTCATTTCAAGCGGCAGGCTCTTGATTATCCAATAATTCTTGCCCTCGAGCGAGGGTGAGCAAGCCGTTGAAGCCATCATACCTATAAAAAAGTAAACAATAAACGGTATTGCAGGCTGAAGCATATCGGCACTTATCGGCGCGCCGTGAAGAATAAACGAAATTATTTTATCAAGCCCTAAAACAAGGGTGAGGACGCCGACAATCACTGCCAGCAGCTCGCCCATGGCGACATTTACCATATAGTTTGTAGAGCCTGTCATCCGCTTAAGCTCTTTAAAGGCTATCGTCTGAACCGCGCTTCTTGTTTTTTGCGAATCCATACGGTATTTTTTTGACGCCGCATGAGATTTTAGCGCAGAGTTGATTTTGGTATAGGTCTTTCCCACAATCAAAAATACTGCCGCGAAAAGAGACACACTAACGCCGATTAAAAACAGCATATCTGTTGCGGAAAGCCTTGTAACCGAATCCGAAAACCACGAGACGGGCAGATAATAATTTGCCGCGCTTCCCGTAGCGGAGGAAATGCTGCCGAGCGTTTGCTCGACCTTGTTGTCTGTAAAAATATCTTCAATAACAAAGCGAAGCGAAAGGCATGCAAGCACAAATATAACCGTGAGGACGGTTTGAACAATATTCGTTTTTCTGAATCCTGCGCTTATTCTTGCAATTATAAAGCCCAAAAAAGAGGCAATCAACATCGGTATAAGCGGCAGGAAAAAGCTTAATACAATCCAGATGGGATAAACGGCTGCAGAGGGGTGAGCATAAAAGCCGTAGCCTGCGAGCATAGCGGCGGATATGCTTAAATACCACGGCAGGCTTTTTATATACATATACAAAAACTTGCAGGCGGCAACCGTCGACGATTTAAAGGGCAGCGACATCAACATATCGTACTCTTTAAAGTTGAAAAGATATCCGTTTGTTTTAAAAATGGTGAAAACAAAGCCGAGCACGCTTATTAAAAGCGCGCACATAACGGGCGCTTGTTCGATTAAGCCGTAATGCCCGTAGCCTATGCACATAATTATGCAGTAAAACATAATAAACGCATATAAAAACGCGGTGCCTATCGCAGCGCCTACTGCCTTTCGGCGCTTCTTTTTATCGTCACAGTGCTTTAAGGTATTCATTCGGCTTGTTGATAAAAGCAGAGCTTTGAGCAGAATAATGTTTTTATTCATAGTCTGCCTCCAGGAAGGTTTCTTCAAGAGAATGACCGCCCGTTAATTCCTCCATACTGCCCGACGCTATAATTCTGCCGTGCTTTATTATTGCAATTTTATTGCAGAGCTTTTCGGCTACATCAAGCACATGGGTTGAGAAGAATACCGCCGAGCCCTCGGCGCACATCTTTCGCATTATTTCCTTTAAAGTAAAACTCGCTTTCGGGTCAAGTCCCACAAAGGGTTCGTCAAGCACGAGCAGCTTCGGCTTATGAATTAATGCCGAAATAATTGCCACCTTTTGCTTCATACCGTGAGAATAAGAGCTGATGAGGTCGCCCAAAGCGTCGGTAATTTCAAACGCCGCGGCGTATTGCTTAATACTCTTGTCTCTCTCGGCGGCGGATATACCGAAAACATCCGCGATAAAATTAAGGTACTGAATACCTGTTAAATTCTCGTATAAATCAGGGTTATCGGGGATATAGGCGGTAACGCGCTTACATTCCAAAGGCTCGTTTTTGACGGAATGACCGTCTATAAATATCTCGCCCTCGGTGAAATCGAGCACTCCCACAACGGCACGAATTGTAGTAGATTTGCCTGCGCCGTTATGACCTATAAAGCCGTAAATATCGCCGCTTTCGACTGTTAAAGAAACATCGTCAGCCGCCTTTTTAGAGCCTGAATATGATTTTGAATAGTGCTTTATTTCAAGCATAGCCTTGTTGCTCATTTTAAACACCTCTCTTAGAATTAAATCCGCTGAATAAATATATGCCGAGCACGGCGTTAAAGCCCACCGCCGCGAAAACGCTGAAGCGTTCAACAACGCCGAAATATTCCGGCGGTACCGCTCTTTGACCAACGGCGCCTACCAACATCATTAAAAGTGCGATTAATGCGCAAATGCCGAGTACTTTAATCCCCGATTTCTTGAATCCCGAAATTATTATTAAAACAAGCGACACGATCGAAAGCAACACTACCGCCGCAGTCACTGCAATATGCATTACTTCCCCGAACGACGCAATTTCCTTTCCGCTGTCCGCAAGCGGAAACATAGCGTAGCCTATAGCCGAAATCCAAGTCATTACAGTGAATAAATATACGCCGAGCCTAAAGAGTTTAGTCGATACTTTATTCTCGGATACGAACACCGAAACGCAAGTCGGGCAGACCACACTGCAAACGCCGTAAGGCGCGGCAAGCCTGTTCCACAAAATGCGAGACGGCGCACTCTCGGCGGAGAGATCGCTGACCGCCTGCGAAAGCCAATTATAGTCGGGGTACGCTCTCGGCGAAAAAACAACCGCCGCAGTGTAGGACACAAGGGCGATAACACCCGTTAAACCAAGAAAGTTGATTAATTTTTTCTTTGAAGTCGTTTTGTTCATAAAATGACCTTGCCTGTAAATATATTGATTTATAATACTATAACACAAAAACACTTTAATCGCAACGGCGCATGAGGGAATATAATAAATTAATTATTCGACTCATTTCTTGAAAAATCGGCTTAAATATGATAAAATAACACATATATTTTATTTAGGCAGGAATTATATGGCACTTAAAAAAATGTTCAGCAAAGAACCCGTAAATCTCGGCAGACAATATGAGCTTGATATACTCAAAGCATTACCTATATTATGTCTGCCGTTCATTCACTGTATTATTGAATGTTGCACGGATGAGGCTCTTTGCGGCGGAATTCCCTATCTTTTCGACACTATAATCGGCGGACCGCTCAGCGCGCCTTGCTATATGTTCGCTATGGGTGTTGGAATGATTTACACAAGAAACAAAAGCGCAAAATACTTTGCGATAAGGGGCGTTAAATTAGGAATCACGGCAATAGTTCTTAACATTTGCAGATTTCTCATCCCCTTTCTTATCGGTTATGCCGTAACGGGCGACAAGGAAAAATTCATTGCCCCTCTCGTCTATAAGGTTTTTGAAAATGATATACTCGCTTTTGCGACTATAACATTTTTGGTTATGGCGCTCTTTATTAAACTGAAAATACCCGACTGGCTGATGTTTTTAATCGCGCTTGGTATGTCTATAGCAGGCACCTGCCTAAACGGAACGGATGTTCACAGCGTTTTGGGCAACATCTTCCTCGGCTACCTGATAGGAACAGAGGATAAAGCGGGTATGGTTTGCTCGTATTTTGTATTCTTAAACTGGTTTATTGTTCCCGTCAGCGGATATATCTTCGGCAAGTGGCTAAAACGCCTTGACAACAAAAAGTTATTTTACGGTATCTTCTCGACGATCGCGATTGTTGCCGCTGTTATTTATTTCATAAGCGGAATAAAAACAGGTAGAGGTATGTTCGGCGAAGGGCAAAACTGCTACTACCATATTACTACTTACGACGCTGTTGCTTCCATCGTTTCGGCGTTCGGTTTATTGGGACTTTACTACTTCCTGCTCCCGATTATCCCCAAAAAGATACTTGCATTTTTAACGGAAGTGAGCAGAAATATCAACTCAATTTACTGCATACATTGGATATTTGTTATATTCACAACAAACATCATTATATACATAATAAAGGGCACGCAAATTCTTCCGCTTTGGCAGACGCTGTTGCTGTCTTTGGGAATATGCATAGTATCGGTAATACTCGCCCACTACTATCAAATAATTAAATCAAAGGTGCTTAAGAAAAATGGAAAGAAAAAAGTATAAAAAAGTAGCGAGAAGGGCTATTCTTTATCTCATCATAATGGCTTTTTTAATCACAACCTTTACCTGTTTGGGTATAGGTCTTCGCTATAATAAGGAAATGACAAAAAGATATAGTTCTTTTGCTTTGAGTTACACTCATTTTGCCTCGGACTACATTGACGGCGACACTATTGAAAAATACCTTAAAACAAATAAAAAGGACGCATACTACGAAAAGGTTATGGAAATGCTCAACGCCGCTCAAAGGCGTAGCGGTTTGAGATACTATTATGTTTTCGTGCCTTTTGAAGATGATTTGGTTTACATTTGGGATGCCGATAATTTTGAAGGCGCCTGCCCGCTCGGTTACCATGAAGACTACATGGAAGGCGGTAAAGAGGCTGTAGAAAAAATCTACAATAAAAATCCGGATGAGGATATTTCAATAACAGCGGACCCGACATACGGTTATATCGCTTCCGCCTATTCGCCCATTTATAACAGCGCGGGCGAGCCTGTGGCGGTTGCCGCCGTTGATATAGCAATGACCGATGTTATTAAAAATCTTGTCGGTTTTACAATTCCCGTTATTGTTACCGTTCTTGCAGTAACAATACTCTCTATAATAGCTTTCTATCTCATTATGAAGCGCAAACTTATAACTCCTATTGAGTCTATAAATAAAGCTACAAAGGCTATGGTTCAGAATATCAGGGACGATAACCAAACAGATGTTTCGGTTAATTCGGGCGATGAAATTGAAGAACTTGCAGATTCATTCAACGCCATGCACAAGGAATTGCGCGACTACATCAAACAAAATGCCGAAATCACCGCGGAGAAAGAAAGAATATTAACCGAACTTTCTCTCGCACAAAAAATTCAGGCGAGCATGCTCCCGAATATTTTCCCCGCCTTCCCCGAAAGAGAAGATTTTGATGTTTTCGCAAGTATGACTCCCGCAAAAGAAGTCGGCGGCGATTTCTATGATTTCTTCCTTATTGACGAAAGGCATATTGCGCTTGTTATCGCCGATGTTTCGGGCAAGGGTATTCCCGCAGCTCTGTTTATGATGATGAGCAAAATCCTTATTAAAAACGCGGCGCTTAGCGGAAAAAGCCCGAGCGAAGTGCTTGAAACGGTAAATAACCAGATTTGCTCAAACAACAACGAGGAAATGTTTGTTACCGTTTGGCTCGGAATACTTGATTTGAAGAGCGGACTTCTTACCGCCGCAAATGCAGGTCACGAAAAGCCGATAATCAAAAATCCAAATGGCAATTACGGACTCTATCCCGATAAAAACGGCTTTGTTGTCGGCGGTATGAGCGGACTTAAGTACAAGAATTATGAAATCAGGCTCGAAAAAGGCGCCAAGTTATTCCTTTATACCGACGGTGTTGCAGAAGCAACCAATTCGGCCAATGAACTTTTCGGAATAGAGCGCACAATTGATTCTCTCAATACCGTTAAGGATGCGTCTGTTAAAGATACTCTCGCGAAAGTTAAAGCAGATATTGACGCTTATGTCGGCAGCGCGCCTCAGTTTGACGATTTGACCATGCTCTGTATGGAATTCACGGGTGGCGGTGATGAAATAGTACTTGACGCAACGCTTGAAAATGTAACGAAGTCAATTGAGTTTGTCAGCCAAAAAGCGGAAGGACTTAATTTCTCGCACAAAGATAATTATCAGATTGAAGTTGCTATTGATGAAATGTTCAGCAACATCGCAAGGTATGCCTACGGTGAAAACACGGGAAAAGCCGAACTTAAAGTTGAGGCGAGCGACGGTGTTTTAAGCATAACCCTCAGCGACAGCGGTATTCCGTATAATCCGCTTGAAAAGGACGACCCCGACACAACGCTTTCGGCTGAAGAAAGAGAAATCGGCGGCTACGGTATTTTCATTGTTAAAAAAGTTATGGACGAAATACACTACGATTATAAAGACGGCAAAAACATTCTCACAATGAAAAAAGCCGTAAAAGACGAAGAAAAGAAATAAGCGATAAACGCAAGCAAAAAACGGATTCTCGGAATCCGTTTTTTTACTCTAACCGACAAGTTCGGGTGTAATCAGGGCTGTTAAAACACTATATTTATTGAATAATAAGTTAAAATGTGGTATAATAAATATATCAAATGAAGGAAGAACGCGTATGAGTGAAATAGATAAAATTGTAAACGAAGTAAACGCCTCAATGGCAATTGAGGGAATGCCGCTTACCGATGCAGACAAGGAACGCATCCGCATTTCCCTTTCAAACAAAGAGCAGTATCAGAAGATTTTGCGTGAGCTAATTCTCAAACATTCAGCATAGGTGAGCATATGGGCTATAGTTATGAATACGAATGGGATAAGGAATATTGTTATCCCGATTCCAATGTGCTGATAAACAAACTTGGAATAAAGAATCCCGACGAACTCATTACCGCCGAAAGAGAAATCACCTCTTTAAAGATTGCAATGGCAAAAGTGGAACCGATTAAAGGCAATTTTGATTTTGAACATCTGAAACGAATTCACAGATTTGTTTTTGAAGATATTTACACATGGGCAGGCGAAATCCGCCATGTTAATATTTCAAAGGGCAATCAGTTTTGCCTGAGTCAGAACATTGAAATGTATTCGGCGGACATCTTTGCGAAAATAAAAGCCGATAATTATTTAATTGATTACAATGGAAATATTGCTCACCGACTTGCATACTACCTAAGTGAAATCAATGTTCTTCATCCTTTCCGTGAAGGCAACGGCAGAGCACAAAGATTGTTCATTGAGTATCTTGCCGACCATGCCGGATATAAAGTTGATTTTTCTGGTGTAACACCGGATGAAATGATAATCGCCAGTGCCGAATCTTTCGCCCGCAATTATGATAAAATGAATGATATGTTTGAAAGAATAACAACTAAAAAAGCACAATAAAACTTAAAGGTAGGTAAAAACAACAGGCACTAATAGTGCCTGTTGTTTTTTTGGAGCTGAAGATGGGACTTGAACCCACGACCTCTGGTTGTAGTCAAAGGTAACATTAATATACTTTCTTTTGACAATATTTGATTGCTTCAGGAACTTTTATGGTTATATGGTCCTCTTTGCAATTGTTTATATTCCAAATAATGCGATACTCATGTTCATATGCTTTCTCAAGTCCCTTTCTAAAATACATACTTTCGCCAGCGATCGCATTTTGCGCCCTAAATATTCTTTCAAAATCTATGGTTTTGTTTGTCTTGTCAGGAATGATTTCTTGAAAATCCATATTTGTTTTCTGGTTAATGATTAATCGTTGGCCATAATTACAAGCTCCATATAATAACCTATCAACCTGATATCCATTTTTAATCAAAGCATCTGTTATTGATTCGATAAATCCATCCAGATTCACAATTTCTAAACATGCACTATATACTTCCCCATTAGGAAAAACATTGTTTTCTGACAACGAAGTGCAAAGAAGGAAACTATTATCAGGAACTCCTATTACTATTTCAAGTGTGTTTTTTCCATCTGTTCCCACAACCGATACCTTTCCTTCAGATTTATCTTTCCTATTTTGATTTTCAAGATTATGACACCTTTTATAAGAAGAAATAAATAGAGTTCCGATTTCCAAAAACTCATCAATATAGTTTTCATCCATAAATCTAAATAATCTTGGCGAAAAACTGTCCACTTGTATATTGGGTTTTAACTCAACAGTATTTGTTATTTTTTCTTCATCAAGATATTTCAATGCTCCCTTTGGAATGATAGCTGAAAACATATCAGGTTCAAAATGCCCTTGAATTTTAATATCATATGCATTCGACGGATATAAAGACACTAACTTTTTGATGAGTTCTTCCGCTTCTTGTTTAGATACAAATCCAGTAATTTCATATAGTTTTTCTGGAACAGGAATACTGTTGTCAATTTGTTTGTTTTCTTTTGGTAACTCACTCATATGTTGCTCCTTTAATTTTGTATTTTTATTATAATAAATAATAGCAGTTATAGCAACCCCCGGAACTTGTAGTAGATTTCACTGCTTGAAACTTTTAACCATTGTTCATATTTTGCAAAACGAAACACTATAAAGGATTATTATCCATAAAATTCCATCTGTTATTGAAAAAACGTCCGTCTCATGTTATAATACAAATGTTTTAACTAATATGGATATCAAGGAGAAAGCGATATGGCTGTACCAAAGTTTTTTGAGTTTTTTGAAGCATTTTTAAAAGCCATTAATGATGGAGAATTACACTCAGCAAAAGAAGTCCGTAATGAAATTGCAACCGCAATGGCACTCACCGATGCGGATCTTGCTGAAATGTTACCAAGTGGCTCACAAAGAACATTTGACAACAGAGTTGCTTGGGCAAGAACCTATCTTGATAAAGCAGGATTAATTGAAACTCCTCAACGCGGCAAATATCGTATTACTACCGCCGGAAAAAATGCACTGATTTCCGGTGATAAAATAGATTTATCTTATCTTGAAAAATCAGACAACTTCAAAATCTTTCATAAAGCGACAACACCAAATCCGTCAAGTAATGAGTCCGAAGAAAAGGATGAATCCCCAATTGAGATGTTGGAAGCATTGCATAAACAGGTTACAGCAACGCTTGCAAGTCAATTGATGGACGAAATCATGAAATTAACGCCTACCGAGTTTGAAAGACTTGTAGTAAAACTGTTATTAAAAATGGGATACGGAAACGGTATCAACGAAGCAGGAATGGTTACTCAGCAGTCAAACGACGGCGGAATAGATGGTATAATTAAAGAAGACCAGTTGGGTTTCAGCCATATCTATATTCAAGCTAAACAATGGGCAAGTGAACAGACAGTAGGAAAACCGGAAATTCAAAAATTTGTCGGCGCACTTCAAGGACAGCAGGCACAGAAAGGATTGTTTATAACAACAGCAAAATTCTCATCAGGAGCTTTGCAATATGCTGATAATCTTCTCGGTGCAAAAATTGTATTGGTAGATGGTACTGCTTTAACTAAACTTATGATAAAACATAATGTTGGTGTTTCATTAGAGCAAAGCTACGAAATTAAAAGAATTGATAGCGACTTCTTTTCTGACGAATTATAATTAATACATCTAAACAGGCGTAGTTCCAGTATGGAACTACGCCTGTTTTTTTTTGGAGCTGAAGATGGGACTTGAACCCCTGACCTACTGATTACGAATCAGTTGCGCTTCCGCCAGAAACATAGTCGCAGTTCTCGTTTGGAGCACTTCGCCCTGCTCCTTGTTTCTTTTCTCTTCGGCTTCCCTTCATCTCGCACTGCGAGCGGTCAGCCTCATCGTCCAACTGCGCCACAAAAAAAGCACAAGCGGTACTTGTGCTTTTGGAGCTGATAGTCGGACTCGAACCGACGACCTGCGCATTACGAATGCGCTGCTCTACCAACTGAGCCATATCAGCATATTATTAATTGGTATTTTTGCCGACTTCCCTCAAAAACATAGTCGCGCTGCTCGCTTGGAGCACTTCGCATCGCTCGTTGTTTTGCAAGGCTTTGTTTTTTGCACTTGAATATTTTACTCTATAATCGGGAAAATAGCAAGCACTTTTTATATGAGTTCTTCAATTTCGCCGTTCTCTATGAAATCGAGCAGCTCATCCGTACCCTCTCCCGTTACGGCGCTCGTTAAAAATATCTTTTGGCAGCCTGCAAGTTCGAGCATTTCGAGCGCGTCTGCAACCTGCTGTTTAGTGGCTATGTCAATTTTACTTACAACGCCCACAACGGGGATTGAAAAAAACGCCGCCTGCCCCGGTGAAAAACGAAAACGCTCGTCGGTAGCGTCCTGCAAAAACAAAACAAGGTCGCTGTCCATCGCCGCGACTATGATGCCTTTATACATATTTCGGTTTTCGAGGTATTCGCCGGGAGTGTCTATAGTGTTATTAATTACGCCTATTGTCTGCGTTTTCTGATATTTGATTGTCAATCCGTTCAGCCTTTGGCAAAGGGTGGTTTTGCCGCAGGTTGACGAGCCTATAAGCAATACATGTCTTTTCATTATGTTCTTGTGATTTCGGTTGAAGTGAATTTAAGAATATTTTTAAGCGTATCGAGCACGGCTCTGAGCGCGGATTCAACGCTTGCCACATCGCCGCAAATTACCAGCGAGCCGCTGAAACGGTCAACGAAAACAATGTCAACCTCAGCCGCCTTTGTAGCGACATCCGCCCCGATGATTGCCGCCTCACTCGGAGTAATAGTCATTATGCCCAGCGCGCCTCGCTTCTTGCTTACCACGCCGAGTTTTTTATATAAATCGTTTTCGGGATTTGCGATAAGATGCGCCATTGTGACCTGTTTACCGGGCACAAATTCCTGAATTATTCTTTGCTTTTCAGCAAATGTACTCTCTGCCATTTTTACTCCTATGAATTATTATTTATGCGAATTTTTCGGAATATTTATTTGTATTTTTCGGGCGAAAATTTACTTGCCCGAGTATTATAAATTTTGTGTGGATTTTTGTTTTTTCAAGCCGACGGCGGTGAAGATGTACGCTGTGTACTCCGAGCCGTTGTCGGTGAAGAAAGAGCGAAAAAACGCGAAAATTTATTTATGAGGGTGAGTGAATTTTTGCCTTACATCAGCGCGTCAAAGATTTCGGGACGCGGATTCGGAATAACTACCTGCGATACTACCATACCTTCGGCGTTTTTGCAGCTAATTCCCGCCTCGATTGACGCGCTTACCGCCGCAACCTCGCCTGTTAAAACAACGAAGGATTTACCGCCTATACCCGTGCCGAGCCTGACATCCATAAGGTCAACATCGGCAGCCTTTACAGCGGCATCGGAAGCATAAACAGCCGCGGTTACGCTGAAAAATTCCATAACGCCCACAGCGTTTGTCGGCAGCGGAGTTACCGCCGCATTGATTGCCGCAATTACCTGCGGGTGAATACGCGGAATAACGCAGCAGTCAACCGTGTGGTTTTCGCCTATAGCGGCGCCCGCCTCGAGCGATGACTTAACGGCTGCAACCTCGCCCGTAAAAAGAATATAGTATTTACCCGGACAGCCCGCCTTTGCAAAAAGCAGCTCGGTATCTGCCGCTTTCAAAATAGCGTCGGCAGCCTCAACGCCCTTTGCTATACTGTTTAATTCAAGAAAACCTATTGTTTCATACATTTTAGTCACCTGTATAGTTTAAAAGTTTATTTTTTTATCGTTATTTCAAGCCCGACAGCACTCACGGTGCCGGAAATTGAAGCGTGGATATTTGCGCCCAATTTGCCCTCGGGACAAGCCGCAATCAAATCTCCGCATTTAACGCTGTCGCCCTTCTTTACAACGGGCTCGGCGGGTGCGCCTATATGCTGGCTTACGGGGATTTTTACCTGTTTAGGCTCGAAGGATTTGCAATTTTTAATTTCGTAATCATAATATTTCCCTGCCCCTGCGCGGTTTGCGGCGCGCTTGGTCGGGATTTTTCTGTATTCTCTGTTAGCGTTGGCGATATATTCTTTATCCTCTTTCTGATACCTGACGCCTCTTTTAGCGAGTTCCTTTTTAACGAGAGAATTTACTTTTCTCGGTTGCAGTTGCATAGGACAGGCGAACAGTTCGCAAACGCCGCATTCGCAACAAAGCAAGGCGTTGATTGCCTCTTCGCTGTCGGCAATCGCCTCTATGGAGCCCGACGCTAACTTTCTCATAATTTTATGCGGTTGAATCGGGTGTCCCAACATATGTCGCGGACACAGCTCGGTACAGTATGAACACTGAATACACGCCGCTTTTGCTCTGTTGATAGTGTGCTCAACAGGCGTTAAGTGAACAGACGGAAGTCTGGAATCGGCAGGCAGGATGATAAATCCCGATGTGGTTTTGGTTACAACGCTTTTGAGCGCCTGCTCCTTTGTAAGCGGTTTGCCCATCATAGGACCGCCGCTGATAACGAAATAATCTTCTATATTCGCTCCGCCCGCAAGTTTAAGGCAGTCCTTAAACGAAGTGCCGAGCGGTACATGGAGAACCGTAGGCTCGCCTACTTCTCCTGTCATTGTAAGGTATTTGTGAGTGAAGGGTTTATCCTCGGCAGCGTCGCTTACGGCTAAAATCGTAGCCACATTTGATACAACGCAACCGACTTCAAGCGGAATTGACGAAGGCGGAACAACCTTGCCCGTTACTTCATAAACCATAACCTGCTCGTCGCCCGCAGGGTAGAAAGACGGAAAAGTGTGAATTTTAACGGCTGACTTTTTCGCTTTTATAGCCTTTTCAAGTTCCGCAATTTCCTCTGTATATGCCGATTTTAACGCTATGGTGCAATCCTTCGCGCCGAGCTGCGCGCAAACAGCCTCGCAGCCTGCGATAATTCTATCGGCAAAGTTTAACATTATGTATCTGTCGGTACGAAGTAAAGGCTCGCACTCGGCAGCATTTATTATTAAATGCTCGGGATTTGCATTGTATTTTACATGAGTAGGAAAGCCTGCGCCGCCGCAACCTACTATTCCCGCATTAAAAACTTTATCTTTTAAGTTCACTTACTTCACCTTATTTTGCTTTTGATTTTTCTTTCTCTCTGTCTACTTCAAGAGAGTCAATAATACCTACAATCGCACAGTCAATGGCAATATCGTCCCTGCCCAAAGCGCGCCTTGCGGTAGAGCCTGTTACAACTAAAACACGCTCGCCTACACCTGCGCTGACAACATCAGCCGCAACAAAGTCGCCGCCGACTGCCCTGTTCTCCTTGAGCTCCTGAACTACCATAAGCTTAAGACCTGTGAGAGTTTCTTCTTTTTTGGTTGCCCATACATGACCTTTAACTTTACAAATTAACAAGGGGCTACCTCCTAATTTACAAATTCAACTTTCACTTCCGAATGATTGAATACATCTTTTGCGGAAGGAGTTATAACAGTGCCCTGACGAAGTTTTACATAACCGTCGGCGCTCGCTTCGCACAATTCTCTTGCAAGGCGTTCGGTTATTACTTTATCAACGGTATTATCCTCGATAGCGTTTCTGTCAAGGTTTTTGCCGTGCCACTGTTCTTTAATGATGTTAACTCCGAAGGAACGCAGAGAATTAACATAAGTTTCAAAAAGCGAATAGAAATTGCGGTTTTCGAGTTTCCTCTCGTACGCCTTATGCGGAAGTCCCTTTTCAAGCAAATAAACATCCTTGCCCGAAAGAAGCGCCTTTATAAACGCGCAGGGAAGTTTAGACGAATCCCTGCCAAGAGCGCAGTCCGCAAGTTCCGCAAACGATATTTCACTTATAAACAGTGCTTCGTAAGGCTCTATATCGCCTTCGTAAGCGGAAATATCATCAAAGCGGAATTTTTCCACGGCGAAAACAGGCAAATCCTCTTTTTTACCTGCCAGAAGGGCAGCGGGTTTTGCCGACATTGCGCCTAATTCACTTTTATTCTCATTAACTATCCTTGTGACCTCTTTTGTTATAAGGTCTACCAAGGCTTCATAAGACATATTTTCCATATTCCCTCAGAATTATACGATTTTACCCGTATCGTTTTTACCTAATAAGCAAGCGTTTGCTTCATCGAAGTCAATGTGCATCGCAAGAGCAAAGTTAGGGTTCACTCTGATTATCACATTGTCAAATGTAACAGGTCTTGAAGTGTTTGTCTTAACGCTTACGCTCTGCGAGTCCGTAACGCCGTAATAATCGGCGTCGGCAGGGGTCATATGAATATGATTCTGCGCCACGATAACCGAGCCTTTAGCGTCCAGAACAGCCCTGTCGCTTACCAGATAAACATCTCCCGCGCCTGACAAATCGCCCGAAAGGTTAACGGGTGCTTTTATGCCGAGAGTTCGGCAGTCGGTCATAGACAGTTCAACCTGAACCGCCTTTCTTTCGGGACCTAAAACCGCCACATTGGCAATTTCACCCTTCGCGGTAACAAGTTTTAAGCGCTGTTCGCTCAAAAACTCGCCCGGCTGAGATAAATCCCTTTTCTTTGTAAGGCGTGCGCCTGCGCCGAAAAGCAACTCAACAGCCTCCTTTGAAAGGTGGACATGCCTTGCCGAAGCCTCGATGGGAACGGGCTTTTTGTCATTCTCTATCTGCGAGAGAACCTTTGCTACAATGCTTCTGATTTCGTTTTCGTTCATTCTTAACTATCCTTCATACTGACCCGCGGTCTTTTTGCAGAAAATAATGTAAACCGCGCTCGAAAGGCGATTAAGCGCTTCTATAATATCGCTTCTTGTGACTGTATTGCCCTCGGTGAAGGCAGCGGCAGCCGCAAGCTCCGTTTCCCTGATAAAAGTTCTCAAAGAGTTTAAAGAAACGCAGACCTTGCCCATTGAATAGTGCGGCACGGAATGTTGTATGCCGAAAACTTCGGTAAGATGATGAGAGGCATACCGAAGCTCAGCCGAATTAAGCCCTAAAACTTTAATATCGGCAATAGGCTCCTCCTTTACCTCGCACGCTAAAATATGCTGAACGAAGTTCATTACATCTTCAAGGTCGTCGGCAATATTTTGGTATCCGTTTTCAACCGCAGTTATTTGCGATTGCATTATTAACGCTTCAAGCGAGTCAAGCTTTCCCCTGAACACAATTCGGGGGTGATTTTTCTCTACAAGTATATTGCCCCTTAAATGGGTCATATGCTCGGGCTTTTCGGAATATCCTTTGCCCGTTTTGTAGTCCACAAATCTGTTAGCACCGGAGGAGGCAATAGGTGTATAACTCATTAC
>CADBNM010000047.1 GCA_902796055.1 Oscillospiraceae bacterium | reverse complement strand
TACGCCTCAGCGTTTCAGTTGGCGGATTTTATCTCACTCTTTCAACATCTGCTCAGCGTGTAGAAAAAGGTTTTTCTACACGCTGAGAAGGCGGCGCAATGCGCCGCCTTCATACTATAAAAAACGCTTTCATTTTTCAAAAATCATACTTTTGGCTGATGTGTGCTGCTCTGCTTCTTGCTATAATTAAAAAGGCAGATTATATATTTTTATAGAAAGGTTGATTAATATGAAAAAGATTATATGCGTTTTACTTGCGGTAATTATGTTTGTGAGCATAATTCCGTTTTCGGCAATAGCTGAAGGTGAAGAAGAGTATTATAATGACAAGTATCTGGCAGCTCTCGCCGATTCTTCCTATACAAGGAAAATCGAAAAATATGACGGTTATCATTTTGTTGTAGGTACAAAAGCGGTTTGGGACTGCAAACTTTATACCCTTAGCGCTACAGTAGTATCTTTAAGCAAAAATATTGCTACTTTCAGCATTAGCTTTAAAAGCAAAATCCCCGAGCCTTATTGTACTCTTGAAGGTTGGTACGGCTATCATATTCATGCTTCTTCCAATCTTGATTCTAATGACTTTTTCCCGTCGGATAAGAAGCAGCTTCGCGTAAATGTTGCTAAAAATGATGTTTTTTCCGAATCTGCCGCAGCAGGCGGTATGCAATTTATTAAAATCAGAATTGAGAAAACGGCAAAAGAATCAAATTGTTTCCCGCTTGATCCGGAAAACAAATATACCGAAGACATTTTAAAGAATCGTAAAACAGATGCAAATGGCATATATATTGAAGATACATATGCACTCGGCTACTATGTTAAGCCGACTTACAAATGGAATCTTAACACAATTAAGGCTTCCGCTAAGGCAATCGCTCTCGGCACATATGCTTTCAACGGTGTTGTTTATTATAAAGGCTCGAGCGACACAGCGGCTAAACAAAAGGCTGTTGTAAAGAATAAGAGTATCGTTTTGAGCGGCTTAAAACCCGGCACCCCGTATTCAATTAAGCTTGTTTGCAAGGTTCCGTTTACTGACCCCGAAACAAAGCAAAAGAAATATACTATGGACATTGTAGGCAAAGTTATCAGCGTAACAACTTCGCTTACCTCAAAGCCCTTGCTTAAGCAAGTTAAGGTTTACGGTGTAAAATACGGTAAATACACAAGAAAAGGCTATTGGGAAACCCGTAGCACCGGCGGATATGTATGGCATCCTGCCGAAACTTTCTATACTGCAAAATATAAAGTAAGAGTATCGCTTAGAAATGTTCCCGCAAGAGCAAAAGGTTTATACTTAAAGTCAGGCGGATATTCCGCTTATCAGGCAGGCCGTAAGGGCACATATACTTTCAGTATGACCTATCAGTCCAAAAAGTCCGTTAAAGGTAAAAAACTTTCCTGCAACTTGTATTATTCGAGCAATACAATTAACAAAAGCGCGGTTGGACTCAGTCCCGCAAGAAGAATTACTTACAGAATTAAGAATTCAACAGTAAAGTATAAAAAATAATTGACCGATAAAAGCGATGTTTAGCGACATCGCTTTTGCACTTTTGGCTGATAAGACGATAAAAGTTTGGGAAGGAAGATTTACCATATTTTTCCTCATTCAACAACAAAAGCCCACTCTTTCGAGTGGACTTTTTCGACAGTCTGTGGCGAGTTTCCAAAAGGAAACTCGCTGATTTTTTCTCAAATCTCAAACAACTTTCTTCCGTTTTTATTGCAAATGTCTATAACTTCTTCTTCGCTCATTCCTTTAATTTCGCCGAGCCTTTCGGCAACATATTTTATAAGCGAGGAGTCGTTTCTCTTGCCCCTGAAGGGAACGGGCGCCATATACGGACAATCCGTTTCGAGCAGGATTTTTTCTATAGGCACTTCGTCCGCAACTTTCAAAATCTTCTTCGCATTTTTAAAGGTGAGCGCGCCGCCAATGCCTATATACATACCTGTTTTAAGCACTTCCTTTGCCATTTCGGCTGAGCCCGAAAAGCAGTGCATAACGCCTTTTGGGGCGTATTTTTTTATAAGATTTAATGTGTCCTCGTGCGCCTCTCTGTCATGCACAATAACGGGCAAATCGAGTTCCTTTGCAAGCAATATTTGCTTTTCAAAAAAGATTAATTGCTTTTCCCTCGGCACTTCTTTCCAATAGTAATCGAGTCCGATTTCGCCGATTGCCTTAACCTTTTTTTCTTCAAGCGCCACCCGCTTAATAACTTCGATTTCGCTTTCTTCGCTATCTAAAATGTCCTCGGGGTGAAGCCCTGCAGCCGCATAAATAAAGTCGTTTTCATTTGCGAGCGCGAGAGTGGATTTAACGCTGTTTAAATTAGTGGCGCAGTTCATTATTAACTCAACGCCCTTATTTTTAAAAGAAGCGAACAGTTCGGCTCTGTCCGAGTCAAACTGTTCGTCGTCATAATGTGCGTGAGTATCAAAAATACCGTTCATCATCTTATCTTAGAGCCTGCGGGTACATCTTCAAGGAAAATGACTTTAACATCGTTTTCGCCTGCGTCAGCCGCAAGTATCATACCGTTCGATTCAACTGAGCAAAGCTTAGCGGGCTTAAGGTTTGCCACAACAACAACCGTTTTGCCGATTAAATCCTCGGGCTTGTACCAAGGCGCAATGCCCGACGCTACAATCCTCGGTGTATCGCTGCCGTCGTCGAGAGTAAGTTTTAAAAGTTTCTTCGCTTTCTTTATCGGCTCGCAGTCGGTGATTTTTGCGGCTCTTAATTCAACCTTTGCAAAATCTTCAATTCCGATTTGCGCAAGACCTTCAATCTCTTTCTTTTCACCTTTCGCTTCGGCAATTTGAGCGTCAATTATCTTCTGAATTTCCTCTTCCTTTTTCTTAACATCAATTCTTGAGAAAAGGGGAGTGGGAGTGCCGACGCTTCCGCCCTTTATTGCGCCGAATTCACCGAGCGAGTCGTAATCTTTAATATCCGTGCCTATCTGCTCGAAAATCTTTTCGCTTGTTTCGGGCATAATCGGCTTAAGAAGAATTGCAAGGAAACGGATGCTTTCAAGCAAGTTGTAAAGCACAGTACCGAGCCTTTCTCTCTTGCTTTCGTCCTTAGCGAGAGCCCAAGGCATAGTTTCATCAATGTATTTGTTGGAACGCTTTGCAAGGTTGATTATTGCTTCAACCGCATCTGCAATTTTAAACTCGTTAAAACCTTTTTCAACCTTTTTAACCGTTTCGAGCGCAAACGCTTTAAGTTCGCCGTCAACTTCTTCTGCGGCGTCGGGCGACTGAATAGCGCCGTCAAAATATTTTTTGCTCATCGCAACCGTTCTGTTAACGAGGTTGCCCAAAGTGTTCGCAAGGTCCGAATTGTAACGCTCAATCATAGTCGAATATGAAATTGAACCGTCGTTTGCGTGAGGCATTTCGGAAAGAAGATAATATCTTACCGCGTCAACGCCGAATAAGTCAATAAGAGTGTCCGCATAAATAACATTGCCCTTCGATTTGCTCATTTTATCCTCGCCGAATAACAGCCACGGATGACCGTATACCTGCTTGGGTAACGGCTCGCCGAGAGCCATAAGCATAATAGGCCAGTAAATGGTGTGGAAACGCACGATGTCCTTGCCTATAATGTGAGCGTCAGCGGGCCAATACTTTTTGTATTGCTCGCTTGACCCGTCAGGGTCGTAGCCTATGGCGGTGATATAGTTTGAAAGCGCGTCAATCCAAACATAAATAACATGCTTTTCGTCAAATGATACGGGGATACCCCATTTAAAAGAGGTTCTTGAAACGCACAAATCTTCAAGACCGGGCTTAATAAAGTTATTGAGCATTTCTTTTTTGCGTGCTTCGGGATAAATAAAGTTGTCGTTATCCTCAATAAACTTTTCAAGTTGCTTTTGATACTTTGAAAGCTTAAGGAAGTATGCTTCCTCTTTTGCGGGCTTAACTTCTCTGCCGCAGTCGGGGCATTTACCGTCAACCAACTGCGACTGTGTCCAGAAACTCTCGCACGGAGTGCAGTAAAGCCCTTCGTATTCGCTCTTGTATATGTCGCCTTGGTCGTATAACTTCTTAAATATCTTCTGAACTACCTTTTCGTGGTAATCGTCGGTAGTTCTGATAAACTTGTCATAAGTCGTGTTGAGCATATCGCAAATATCCCTGATTTCGCCTGCAACCTTGTCGACATGCTCCTTCGGGGTAATGCCTTCGCTCTTTGCGATTTCTTCAATTTTCTGACCGTGCTCGTCGGTGCCTGTTAAAAAGAAAACATCGTAGCCCTGCATTCGCTTGTACCTCGCGATAGCGTCGGTCAAAACGATTTCATAGCTGTTGCCGATGTGCGGCTTGCGTGAAGTATAGGCTATAGCGGTAGTAATGTAATATTTGCCTTTTTTCATATGTTTTCTCCTTTCTTTATTATCAACTTTTCTATTATACTTTATTTTTCGCTTTTATTCAATAGCAATAGAGGTTGTTTTTTTATTATTTATATGATATTATATATATAATTTTGTTTTATATGGGAGGAAGATTATGCTAAGTACGGTTTCTGTTATGATAATTGTCGCATTTTGGGCGGCAGAATGTTTAGCATTTCCTATTTTTATAAAAGCCCAGTGGCCTTTAAAGTGCGTTAAATCGTTTGTCTGGAAAATGATAAGCGCAACTTTGTTTGTCGGCTACGGCGTATATTTGATGTTTGCAGCAGGCAGTTCGGATGTCACCTTTGCGAAGTATATGGTGATAGGTTTGGCGCTCGGCTGGCTCGGCGATTTGCTGCTTCACTTAACGGCGCTCAAAAAAGACCCCGGTAAGGTTTTTACCGCAATAAGCTTCGTAACGGGACTTGTGGCGTTTCTGGTAGGTCATATATTCTATGTTTTAGCCTATATTGACGCATTGAAAGGGCTCGGTAAATGGAATTCGGGCACAATCAAAGCTGTAATAATTATTGTAGCCGTAATGCTTGTCGGCTTCGTGGTAGCACAGTTAATAGTTAAATTAAAGCTTGGCATAGCGGTAATACCCGTTGCGCTTTATGCCGCAACAATAAGCACAATGCTTGCGTGCGCAGTGATGCTTGCCGTAAACACTTTTTCTGTTGCACCCGAATTCGCATTTATAGTAGCAATAGGCGCAGTATTCTTCGTGATTTCTGACGGTACTTTGGTATTCTGCCTGTTTGGCTCGGATAAAGCGAAGGAGTCTTATCCGCTTAAAATAGTAAACTTAACAACATATTTTATAGGGCAAATGCTTTTGGCAAGCACAATAGCCCTGTATGGACTTATTAAATAATAGGATGGTAAAGAAATGGCACAGTTAGCAAAAAGTTATTCCCCTAAAGAAGTTGAAGATAAGAATTATAAATTCTGGACAGATAAAGGCTTCTTTAAAGGCGAAATAAAAAAAGATAAACCCGCGTTCTCTATTGTAATGCCGCCTCCGAATATTACGGGACAGCTGCATATGGGACACGCGCTTGATAATACCTTGCAGGATATTCTTATCCGCTACAGGCGTATGCAGGGCTACGGCACGCTTTGGATGCCCGGCACCGACCACGCTTCTATAGCGACGGAAGCAAAAATCGTTGCCGCTATGAAAGAGGAAGGCTTAACTAAAGAGGACATCGGCAGGGAAGCCTTTTTGGAGCGCGCTTGGGATTGGCGTAAGCAGTATGGCACAAGAATAGTAACCCAACTTAAAAAGATGGGTTCTTCCTGCGATTGGGACAGAGAACGCTTTACTATGGACGAGGGCTGTTCAAAGGCTGTTCGCAAGGTGTTCGTTGACCTTTATAAGCAGGGACTTATTTACCGAGGCGAAAGAATAATCAACTGGTGTCCGCATTGCTGCACCTCTATTTCCGACGCAGAGGTAGAGTACGAGGAAAAGGACGGCTCCTTTTGGCATATCCGTTATCCGTTTGCTGACGGCAGCGGCTATGTTGAACTTGCAACAACCCGTCCCGAAACTATGCTCGGCGATACTGCCGTTGCAGTAAATCCGAATGATGACAGGTATAAGCACTTAGTGGGCAAAAACCTTATTTTACCGCTTGTAAATAAGGAAATACCGCTTATTGCAGATGACTATGTTGAAATGGAATTCGGCACGGGCGTTGTAAAAATCACTCCCGCGCACGATCCCAACGACTATGAAGTGGGACTTCGCCATAATCTTGATGTTATCACCGTTACAACCGATGACGGTTATATGAATAAATATGCCGGCAAGTACGAGGGACTTTCGCTTGCCGAGTGCCGTAAGGCGGTTGTAGCCGACCTTGAAAAAGAGGGCTACCTTGTAAACATTGAGCCTTTAAAGCATAATGTAGGCACCTGCTACCGTTGCCATACTGCGGTTGAGCCGAGAGTATCAAAGCAGTGGTTCGTTAAAATGCAACCGCTTGCCGAGCCTGCAATTAAGGCAGTGCGCGACGGTGAAATTAAATTCGTACCCGAAAGATTTTCAAAAATATATTATCACTGGATGGAGAACATCAAGGATTGGTGCATTTCCCGTCAACTTTGGTGGGGACATCAGATTCCCGCATGGTACTGCGAAGAATGCGGCGAAATAGTTGTCGATTACGATGACCCGAGCGAATGTCCGCATTGTCATTCAAAGAAACTTACAAGGGACCCCGATACTCTTGATACTTGGTTCTCCTCCGCGCTTTGGCCTTTCTCAACAATGGGCTGGCCGGACGAAACTCCCGAACTCGATTATTTCTTCCCGACTGATGTACTCGTTACGGGCTACGATATAATCTTCTTCTGGGTTGCGAGAATGATTTTCTCATCTATTGCTTACACAGGCAAAATTCCGTTCCACACCGTATTTATTCACGGTATTGTCCGTGACGCTCAGGGCAGAAAAATGTCCAAGAGCCTCGGCAACGGTATTGACCCGCTTGAAATAATTGATAAATACGGCGCCGACGCTTTGCGCTTCACCCTCGCAACAGGTAACTCACCCGGTAACGATATGCGTTTCAGCGAGGAAAAGATTACCGCGTCATCAAACTTTGCAAATAAGATTTGGAACGCGGCAAGGTTTATCAATATGAATGTCGAGGGTAAGGAAATCGAGCATAAATTGCCTGAAAAACTTGCGCTTGAAGATAAATGGATACTCTCAAAACTCAATACTTTGAGCAAGGAAATCAGCGAAAATCTTGATAAATACGAACTCGGTGTAGCCGTTGCAAAACTTTATGACTTTATTTGGGATTATCTTTGCGACTGGTATATTGAACTTGCAAAGATCCGTTTTAATGCCGATGATGAGTCTGCAAAAACCGTTCGCGAGGTTATCGTTTATGTAATGAGCGAAACAATGAAACTGCTTCATCCGTTTATGCCGTTCATTACCGAGGAAATTTGGCAGACTATGTCCGATGAATGTGACTCCATTATGGTTTCCAAATATCCCGAATATTCCGAGAGTCGTTCCTTCCCCGAGGCTGAGGCTGAAATGGAGAGAATTATCAAGGCTATCCGCGCTATAAGAACGCGCAGAAATGAAATGAATGTTCCGCCCTCAAAGAAGGCTAAGGTGTGTGTTGCAACAGAGTATAAGGAAACCTTTGAAACTGCCGTTCCCTTTATGCAGCGCCTTGCTTCTGCAAGCGAGGTTGAGGTTGCTTCCTCATTCGATATGCCCACAGCCGTTCAGGTCGTAACCGATGACGCTACAATTTACATTCCGCTTGCAGAACTTATTGACTTTGAAGCGGAGAGAAAGCGCCTTGAAAAAGAGAAAGAAGCAGCAGAAAAGAAACTTGCCCAAATTAACGGCAAACTTTCAAATGAAGGCTTCCTCTCAAAAGCGCCCGAAAAGGTAGTTGAAGGCGTAAAGGCTGATAAAAAGGTACTTGAAGAAAAGATTTCAAATATCGTAAAGAGCATAGAAAATTTGGGTAAGTAATGAATTATAATCAGGCTTTAAATAAAATTCATTCTTTTGAAAAATTCGGCATCCGTTTGGGACTTGAACGGATGTCCGATTTATTATGCCGCTTGGGTAATCCTCAGAACGATTTAAAATTCATTCATGTTGCGGGTACTAACGGTAAAGGCTCGGTGAGCACAATGCTAAGTGAAATATTTATAGCCGAGGGCAAAAAAACCGCGCTTTATACATCGCCTTTTGTCATTTCTTTTAGAGAGCGAATGCAAATAAACGGCGATATGATAAGCGAAGAAGACCTTGCAAAATATACCGAAGCGGTTGTTTCAGCTGCTCAAAAAATGTCCGATACGCCCACCGAGTTTGAAATAGTCACCGCAATTGCTTTGCTTTATTTTAAAGAGCAAGACTGCGATATAGTAGTGTTAGAAGTCGGACTCGGCGGTATTTACGATGCTACAAATATAATCCCTGCACCGCTTGTGAGCGTAATTACTTCCATTTCGCTTGACCATACGGAATATCTTGGCGATACTCCTGCAAGCGTTGCCGAAAACAAGGCGGGAATTATTAAGGAGAATTCGCCCGTTGTTGTCTCTTACGGACAGGCGGATGAAGTGCTTGAAGTAATAAAGAGAAAAGCCGCCGAAACCCGTAGCGAAGTTATAATCTGTGAAAATGAAACCGAATTTTATAACGGCAAATCCTTTATGTATAAGGGCAAACGCTATGATTTGTCAATGCTCGGCGTTCACCAGATGCAGAATGCCGTAACGGCTGTAGAAACCGCTTCCTTGCTCGGTGCGAAAAGCACAAGCATATATAAAGGCATAAAGAACGCGCGTCTTCCCGCAAGGGCTGAGCTTGTGAGCCGTCAGCCCGCCGTGATTATTGACGGTGCGCACAATCTCGATGGTGTTTCGGTGCTTTGCAGAACTGTTCGCCGCTTTTTCTCGGATAAAAAAATTATAAGCATTGTCGCTATGATGGAGGATAAGCTCTGGCAGGAAAGCCTGTTAAATATTGAGAGCATATCGGATGTTGTTATCGCAACCTCGGCTTCAAATCCACGCTCGCTTAAAGCAGAACAAATCGGCGCGTATCTTCATTGTGAAGGCTTTGAGGACAGCAGGGATGCGTTTAAAAAAGCGCTCGAATATTATGATGAAAATTCCTTAATTCTCGTTTGCGGCTCCCTGTATCTTGCCTCAGATTTGAGAGAATATATAATTAAAATGACAAAGTAAAACAAAATTTTTATTCTATGTAGAGTATCATTCTTTCGGATGATACTTTATTTTTTTGTGTTGATAGGGAAACAGTTAAAACCTATTAGGGCTCCCTAAGCAAAGGAGGTAAAAAATGCCTGTTAGAATTGAAAAAAACAAAGTGCTCACAACCGCCTATCTTTCGGGTGAAATAGACCATCATTCGTCCGTTTTTATCAGAGAGCAGATTGATGAGTGTATTGCTAAGCTGCAGCCGCAGGAGCTTTGCCTTGATTTTATGTCCGTCAGCTTTATGGACTCTTCCGGCATAGGTCTTGTTATGGGAAGATACAGGCTTATGAACTCATTTGGCGGCAGAGTAAGAGTACGCGGAGTAAGTAAGCAGACTATGAAAGTGATGAAGCTTGCGGGAATAGACCTGCTTGCTAAAATTGATTGTAAATAAAGCCACAAGAGCAAAATATAAGGAGAAATAATGAAAGCAAATAATGAAATGCGGCTGACCTTGGAAAGCCGTTCCGTAAACGAGGGCTTTGCGCGAAGCGCGGTTTCTGCGTTTGTAGCGCAGCTCGATCCGACCGTTGAAGAAATAAGCGATATTAAAACCGCAGTAAGCGAAGCCGTAACCAATTGTATTGTTCACGCCTATAAAAACAGTGTGGACAGAATTTACATATGGGTGGGGATTTTTCCCGAAAGCGTTGTAAAAATCAGAATAAGAGACAGAGGCTGCGGCATAGAGGATATAAAAAAGGCCATGGCGCCGCTTTATACCACCTTGCCCGATGAAAGGGCGGGGCTCGGCTTTGCCGTTATGCAGTCCTTTTGTGATGATATAAAAGTCCGCTCGACCGAGGGAAAAGGCACAACCGTCACGCTCATAAAGAAAATAAACTCGCGTTAAGTGCCGCTTAAAAGTAAAAGAGAAGAAAAGATAGAACAAAACATCAATTTGGTTCACGCCTGCGCGCGCCGATTTAAGGGGCGGGGCATTGATTATGACGATTTGTTTCAAATCGGCTGTGTAGGTCTTATAAAGAGCGTGGACGGCTTTGATGAGAGCAAGGGCTTCGCTTTTTCAACCTACGCCGTGCCGGTTATAATCGGTGAAATTAAAAGTGCCTTTCGCGCTTCGGGCGCGGTAAAGCTGAGCCGTTCTATGAAAGAAAAAGGGATAAGGGCTTTAAGAGAGCGTGAAAATTTTATAAGCTCCTTCGGCAGAGAGCCCGCAATCAGCGAGCTCGCCGAAGTTTTGGGCTTTTCGGGTGAGGAAACGGCTGAAATATTAGCTTGTAATCTTCCGGTGCTTTCGCTTACAACCGAGGAGGGCGGCGAATTTGAAATAGGAGTTGCTTCGCCCGAGGAGGAGATTTCCGACAATCTCGCCTTAACTCAACTTTTGGATAAGCTCTCCGAGGAGGAGCGAAAGCTCATTGAGCTTCGCTATTTTAAAGAATACACCCAATCTAAAACCGCCGAGGTATTCGGTATTTCCCAAGTGCAGGTTTCGCGCAAAGAAAAAAGGATTTTGCAAAAACTGCGTGAATTGCTCTAAATATCACTTGCATTATAATTGATTATAATATATAATATTTTGGTATTTATCACATTGATTGGGGATTAAAAATGGAGAAAAAAAGAAATTCATTCGGTGGCTCCTTAGGCTTTGTGCTTGCAGCGGCAGGCAGTGCCGTGGGGCTCGGTAATATCTGGCGCTTCCCTTATCTTGCGGCTAAGGACGGCGGCGGACTTTTCATCGTTATCTATATTATTTTAGCGCTTACCTTCGGCTTTACGCTTTTGAGCACTGAAGTCGCGATAGGCAGGCGCACTAAGCAAAGCCCGCTTACCGCATATTCAAAAATCAAGAAGGGCTGGAACTTTTTAGGCGTATTTTCCTGCCTTGTGCCAATGCTTATTATGCCTTACTATTCGGCAATAGGCGGTTGGCTGTTAAAGTATTTCACTGTTTTTGTAACAGGTCAGGGAACGGCTGCGGCAAATGATAATTATTTTACTTCCTTTATAACATCAACTACAGAGCCTATAGTATTTCATGTTATTTTTTTCGCGGCTGTTGCTTTTATTATTTACAGAGGCGTAAATAAAGGAATAGAATCGCTTTCAAAGGTGCTTATGCCTGCATTGCTTGTAATGGTAATAGGAATAGCAATTTTCTCTGTTACCATTAAGCATACGGACGCTTCCGGTGCAACCAGAACAGGCTTACAGGGCTTGAAAGTCTTGTTTATACCATCGTTTAAAGGCTTGACCGTTAAGGGCTTTTTCACCGTCTTAATGGACGCTATGGGGCAGCTTTTCTTCTCAATAAGCGTTGCTATGGGCATAATGATTACCTACGGCTCCTATGTTGCGGACGATGCAAATTTAGATAAATCAGTAAGGCAAATCGAGTTTTTCGATACTGCCGTTGCTTTGCTTGCAGGCGTTATGATTGTTCCCGCAGTGTTCGTGTTTATGGGCAAAGAGGGAATGGAAGCCTCGGGACCGAGCCTTATGTTTGTTTCGCTTCCAAAGGTTTTTGCTCAAATGGGCTTTGTCGGAAACATAGTAGGTACCGTTTTCTTTATGATGGTTATTTTCGCCGCTTTAACGAGTGCGATTTCAATTCTTGAAGCAGTCGTTTCAAGCTTTATGGACGCTTTCGGCTGGTCGAGAAATAAAGCGCTTTTGATTGAAGGCTTAATCGCTCTATTCGGCGGCATAATCGTTTGCCTCGGATATAATAAATTCTATTTTGAATTAAAGCTTCCCACAGGCTCCACGGGGCAGATTTTGGATGTGCTCGATTATATTTCGAACAGTGCATTAATGCCGATAGTCGCAATTTCCACCTGTATTTTAATAGGCTGGTTTGCAGGACCGCAAACGGTTATTGACGAAGTGCAAAAAACAGGCATAAAAATGAGCAGAAAATTGATGTTTGTAGTAATAATCAAATTCTTGGCGCCCGTGCTCCTGCTCGTTCTCTTCCTCAAATCCATCGGCGTATTAACAATAATCTGAAAACAAGCGATGTTGCTCCCGCAACATCGCTGTTTTAGTGAATAAGCAAAGTTAAAAGTGAATAAGCGCCGATTATAATTAATTTGCGTATAGCTTATCTATAACTCTATATTCAAGTTTCACCTGTTCTTTTTGTGAAGTATGTGAACGCTGACTGAATTAAGTTGAACATCAGCTGAAAAAGCGTTCTAAAGCCTTGAAAAGCCCGATTTTTCGGCTATACTAAAATCAAAGAAAACAGAAAGAAGGCTTTGATATGAAAAAAATAATCAATTCGGGTGTGTCAATTATTCTTGTTGTTTTGCTGGCGTTCGGTACGCTTGCGCTTTCTTGTTCGGCTGAGGGCTTCGGTGCTCCTCCGGGCGGCGGTATGGGCGGAGGCGATTCCTCGCCGACTTTTTCGGGCGCAAGCACGATAAGCTCTTCAACAAAGAAAAGCGGCGTAAAATATTCTTCATCAACGGGAGGCGAGAACGCCTTGCTCGCTTCGGGCGGAAGCTCGTCGCTTTCAAATATCACAGTAACAAAAAGCGGTGATTCGAGCGATGAAAACGCTGATTTTTACGGCACGAACGCCGCCATTCTCGCTTATAACGGCGCAACTTTAAATATAAGCGATAGCAAAATAAGCACAAACAGCTCTCACGCAAATGCCGTTTTCTCTTATACCGACGGCACAATAAATATAAGCAATTCCACAATCAAGACTACTGCAAACAATTCTGGCGCAGTTATGGTAACGGGCGGCGGAACGCTCACGGCTACAAATGTTACCGCCGAAACGGACGGCGACTCTTCTGCACCTATACGAAGTGACAGAGGCGGCGGCACGCTCACCGTAAACGGCGGCACATATACCTCAAACGGTAAGGGCTCGCCCGCGATTTATTCAACCGCCGATATAACCGTTAATAATGCTAAACTCAATTCTACCGCTTCCGAGGGCGTGGTAGTTGAGGGCGCAAACTCGGTAACACTTAATTCCACTACCGTTACCGATAATAACACTACACTTAACGGTAATTCCGAAACATATAAAAACATTTTCCTCTATCAGTCAATGTCGGGCGACGCAGACGAGGGCAACGCAAGCTTCAGTGCGACTGATTCGGCTTTAATTACAAAGAAAGGCGACAGCTTCTTTGTAACCAACACGACGGCTGTAATCAATCTAAAAAATACCACAATCACCAACCTCGACAACACGGGCGCATTTTTAAGAATACAGGCAGGGAAGTGGGGCAATTCGGGCTCAAACGGCGGCAATGTAACCCTTAACGCTACAAATCAGACTATTGACGGCGACATTATTGCAGATAGTATTTCAACACTTGCAATTAATCTCACTTCAAGCGATTATAAAGGCGCAATAAACAGCGAAAACAGCGCAAAGAGCATTAGCCTAAAGCTTGATTCCTCCTCAACCTTAACTCTTACAGGCGACACTTATGTAACTTCTCTTGAAAATGCCGTAAGCGATAATTCAAATATTAACTTAAACGGTTATACACTTTATGTGAACGGCAAGGCGATTACTTCAACAAACTATAAAAGCACTACTGCTGCTCAAACTACAACCGAAGTTGCCCAAACCAGCACGGCGGCTGAATCTGCTCAAAGCGAGAAACAAAGCAGTAAAACTCCTGTAATTATTGCTTGTACTGCGGCGGTAGTTTTAGCGGCAGGCATATCGGCGGCAGTAACTATAAAAAAGAAAAAGGGTGTTAAGATGTAATAATGCAAAAAATCGGACGGCAATCCCGTCCGATTTTTTTACCTGATTATTCTTTTATCACTCAAAATGATATCCGGTTTGATGTCGTGTTCCGAGCAGGGCAGAGGCTCGGCTGAAATTTGTTCATCAAAGCAAATGCCTATAGTATTGCCTTTATACTTGCTTAAATATCTGTCATAATACCCTCCGCCGAAGCCGATTCTGTTTTTTTGTTCATCGGCGCATATAAGAGGTAAAACAATCAAATCAATTTCTTTAGGCAAATACTTTTTTGTGCCTTTCGGCTCTTTGATTTCAAAGGAGTTTACCGTAAATTCTTGCGATAATTCGTAGAAGCCCATTTTGTTTCCTCCCTCTATTTTCGGCAGTAAAACCGTTTTGCCTGATTTTAAGGAGTAATCAATGATAGGGGAGGTGTCAACTTCATCCGGTAGCGAAGCGTATAGGGCAATTATTTCGCTTTTTTTGTATTTCTCGGTTGCTATCAGAGCAGAGCAGATTTTATGCGATTTGACGCCCTTGTGCGCTATATTTGAACGAATTATTTTATATTCTTTTCTGATTTCTTTTTTATTCATATTATCATTCGTTATTAATCAAGAAAACAAACACTCCCGTGAGGGAGTGTTAAATGCTTTAATTTATTTGTTTTCGTCTAAAACTTCGGTTGCATTTTCTTCAAGCACTTGAGTTGCTTCCTCAGCGGGAGCCTCGGTCGGTGCTTGGGTGGGAGCAGCCGCAGTTTCTGTAGGAGTTTCTGCAACTTCTTCGGCAGGTGCTTCCTTAGGAGCTTCGG
>CADBNM010000046.1 GCA_902796055.1 Oscillospiraceae bacterium | reverse complement strand
ATGCAATTTTTTCATTACAATAATATTCAAGGCACGGCGCTCGCAGTGCCTTGTGATTTTCTATTCGCTCACTTCGTAGAGCTTTTCGAGGACTTATACCATCGCGTAGGTGTCCAGCACGCAGTAGGCGAGCAGATTTTTGCGGATAACCGTTCATTAGACACTACTATATATGTCATACTGTTCCGTATTTCGCTATATTTAAACACAAATGCTCATCGTTACTTTATTATTGATTCTTTTCTGAAAAACCTCTGACTTGTAATGCTCAATAATCGATCAAACATCATTAATAACTTGACCAACCATCTTGTTTTTTTAACGCTAAACACTTCAATTTTTAAATAATTTTGTTAATTATTTACTTCATTAGTATTTTTCTTTTGACATTATTAGTTGTTTATGATATTATTATTTATAACAAATTGCAGAACCTTCTGCGGCTATGAAAGGAGAAAAAGCAATATGAAATACACTAAACCTGCCGTATTAAATCCTGTAAAAGGTAATAGTGCTGTTTGTGGCAGTGGCTCCCCTTGCGGTAGACCTTGCACCAAAAAAGCTTAATTTGGTATAATTTGCAATAGAAGGGTGCAGTCAAAAGCTGTGCCCTTTTACTGTTTTATTATAGTTTTTGGAGTCCTCAACATGTACTATAAACTAAAGAAAAACATACTATTTAGAAACTATAAGAAATACGGCTTACTCACAGATAATTCTATGTTCGGTTACCGAACATACAACGATACGCATTTATACCCGGGAGAAGAATTTGTTTCCGAAAGTGGGTGTGTCATGATGGCAACCCTAAGCAAAGAACCCCGACACATTGATACTCTCATTGATAATCTTCTCGATATCTTTGTTAATGTTGAAAGAGAAGAATTGAAAAAAGACACAATTGAATTTTTTGATCTGTTTGTCGAAAAAGGATTCTTAAGTTGCGGAACATCCTTTGAAGAGTGTAACAACCAAGAAAATGTCTGTTTGAATCGTGAAGTTGACGAGAAGCGGATTGATTATGCTGGCATGTCGGTTGAATGTTCAAAAAATCTTTTCAACCAAAACGATTTTTTAAGAAGTCTGCATATCGAAATAGCTAATGAATGCAATGAACGATGTGTTCACTGTTATATACCACATGAGTTGAAAACAAAAATGATAAACTCCGATCTCTTTTATAAAATAATTGAAGAAGGAAAGGCTATGAATATCATCAATGTTACCCTTTCTGGTGGAGAACCGTTACTTCACAAGGACTTTATTTATTTTTTAAAAAAGTGCAAAGAATTGGATTTGTCGGTCAATGTGCTTACGAATTTAACAGTATTGACAGATGAAATAATTGAAGAAATGAAAAAAAATCCCCTCCTTTGTGTTCAAACCTCAATCTATTCTATGGACCGGTCAATTCACGATGCAATCACCAAAGTTAAAGGCAGCCTTAAAAAAACCACAAACAATATTTTAAAGCTAAAAGAAGCAAACATCCCATTGCAAATTTCATGCCCCATTATGAAGCAAAATAAGGATTCCTTTCATAGCGTTGTCAACTTTGGCGAAGAGCACGGTATTCCCGTTGCAATTGACTATGTGATATTTGCATCATATGACCACTCTAATTGTAATTTAACAAATAGATTGACGCTATCGGAAATTGGACAGGCTTTTGATTTACAAGCATCTGACGCATATGTAAACAACTTACACGAACAGTCAAAAGAAAAGCTGCAATTAACATCCCGCGACTCTGTTTGTTCCATTTGTCGATACTATATTTGCGTTTCTGCAGAAGGAATGGTTTTTCCCTGCATCGGCTGGCAAGAAAATGTCATTGGGGATTTGAACAAACAAACTCTTCATGAAATTTGGGAAAAATCAGATAAAATAAAACAATTACGTAATATAAAATGGAAAGATTTTCCAAAATGCATGCAGTGTAAAGACCGAGGCTATTGTAATGTTTGTATGATGTCAAATTCAAATGAAAGCAGTAATGCCGATGCTTTCGAAATTCAAAAATATCATTGTGAAGTTGCTCACTTGATTCATGAGAAGGTTGAGCATTATCGTAGCCATTCAACCTCGTAAACCCATACGCTTAAAAGTTAAACAGGATAAAAAATGAAGAATATTATCATTAAAGACGCATACGAGAACAATTTAAAACACATTGACATTAGTATACCTATAAATGAATTTACCTGTGTGACCGGCTGTTCCGGTTGCGGAAAATCCTCCTTGGTATTTGACACCATCTATGCTGAAAGCCAACGCAATGTTCTTGAAGGTATAACAGGTAATATGTTTGGCCAAAAGCTGATGAACAAGCCCAAAGTCAGGTCAATTGAAAATCTGCGTCCAGCTCTCAATATTTCTCAAAAATACTATAATGTTAATCCGCGTTCCACAATCGGAACCACTACGGAAATCTCATATTATCTGCGTTCATTATTCGCAATAATAAATAGCACCGCAAACCATTCTATTTCAGAAAGTGTTTTTTCATCAAACAATCCGAAATACTTTTGTCAACACTGTTCCGGGCTGGGCATAGAAACAGTTGTTTCCGAGTCGCTCTTGATTCCAGACGATGATAAAACCTTACAAGAAGGAGCAATTATTTTTTTTAAAGGTCCTGCCGAGGGAAAAGAGCAAAAATACTTGGAAGCCTTATGCGAGTATTATGATATCGATATTAATAAAAAGGTGTCGGAATTAACAAAAAAGGAATTAGATATTTTATTATATTCCGAGGAAAAAATTAAATATAAGCTCTCTTATAAAGAAGGCAAACGCAGGAAAACACATAATGTTTTCCTCCAAGGTGCAGTTTCTGCAATCATTGAACGCGCCACACAAACCGATAACACCTTATCGTCCTCTATTTACGCAAAGTATATGGAAGATGTCCCATGTCGTATCTGTTCAGGTGCAAAACTCAGCAAAGAAGTGTTGGTATATAAAGTGAACGGATTAAACTATTATGATTTTGAAAACATGGAACTCTCATCACTCCTTTCCCTGTTTGAACATTTCGAATATCAAGATATACCGACCGAAAAAAAAGACACGGTCTCTCAACTGATTAATAGTATGATCCAAAAAATCAACTCACTTGTTCACCTTAACGTAGGATATCTCTGCTTAAACAGAAGTATCCCCTCCTTGTCAGATGGAGAACGCCAACGTGTACGCCTCGCAACACAATTGAATTGCTCATTAAAAGGGCTGTTATATATATTAGATGAACCTTGTAAAGGGTTACATTACAAAGATATTCAAAGTATTATCCGCTCAACAAAAGATCTTATTCGTGCTGACAATACCGTTATTGCTATCGAACATAACAAGCAATACATCGCTTCCGCAGATAATATCGTTCAGCTCGGACCGGTTGGAGGACCTGAAGGGGGTCATTTGATGGGTGTTTCCAAAGGAAATCATCGTATTAAGTATTCCCTCTCATTTAAACCAATAGAAAAAAAGACGCATTTTATTACGATCCATGATATTTGTTTTAGAAACATTCAACACCAGAATGCATGTATCCCCATTAGTGCGATCACCTGTGTGAGCGGTGTGTCTGGCTCGGGCAAGTCAACTTTTTCCACCGTGGTATCGAAATGCTTTGAAAGCAAGCGCAACCATTACTGTGAAAGTTTTGAAACAGATGAAATAATCAATAAGGTATTACGTGTCAATCAGGCACCCATAGGAAAAACACCTCGTTCTACTATTGTTTCGTTTTTGGACATTTACGATGAAATCAGAACTCTTTTTTCAAAAACGGAAACCGCTAAAAAATTAAAGCTCAATGCATCATCATTCAGTATGAATGTGAAAGGTGGACGTTGTGAATGCTGTATGGGAACGGGTGTGCAAAAGATTGAATTAAACTACCTGCCCAGTACATATATTACTTGTCCAAAATGTAACGGAAAAAGATTTAAAGATGAAGTTCTTTCAGCTAAATATCAAGGGAAAACAATCAATGATATATTGGAAACACCCATTTTTGATATTATTGATGTTTTTAAAGATACAAAAAAAGTCTATTCTGTCCTTTCAAGTATGATTGAGCTGGGTTTGGGATACTTAAAGCTTGGTCAAATGTCTATGAATCTATCGGGTGGTGAAGCTCAACGCATAAAATTAGCAAAAGCCCTTGGACTTCCATCAAAGGGAAATCAGTTATATATATTAGATGAGCCAACAACAGGGCTTAATGAGACCGATATAGAAAAGCTTGAGAAAATACTGATCTCTATGCAAAATAATAACAATACGATAATTATTATTGAACACAACATAGAATTCATTGCAAAAATATCCGATTATATCATTGATTTTGGGAATTTTGGTGGCAATGCCGGCGGACGTATTGCTGTTCAAGGTATTCCAAAAGATGTTTTTAATTGCAAGGATTCTTCCCTTTATCATCTTGATAGTTAAGAAGAAAGGTTAAAGCACGCACAATGTCAGAATTGATTATTTCACAATGTACTGTTACGCTGACACGTCAATGCAATCTTAGATGTGATTTTTGTTATGCAAAAAAAACAAAATACCTGAACACAGCTACATTAAAAATAGATGATTTAAAAAGAATCATTGACTTTTGCGATGAGGCAAAAGTCAAATATATTGTATTTACCGGTGGGGAGCCTACCCTTTATGCCCGGTTGCATGAGGCGCTACTGTATATCAAAAACAAGGAACATCCTATGATTCCAACCATTGCAACAAACGGAATTATGCTGGAAAACATGCAATACTGCAAAGCAATTATAGATGATGGCATCAGTTACATTGATATTTCATTAAAAGGCAGCAGCAATAAAGATTGCAGTGATGTTACCGGAATAGATTGCTATAGCCAACAATTAGCGGCTATACGTAATTTATCCGTTTTACCAATAGAATTCACTGCTTCTTTAGTAATAACAGAACACAACATTCATTCTTTTCTTGAAATTGTTCAAACCGCCTATAATAACGGTGCGAAACAGTTTTCCTTCACCTTTATGATTGATAATGAAAAAAATGATGATAATTGCAAAGAGTATCAATTAAAACATAATCCTTTTAGTCTAATTGAAGTCTTCATATCTAAAATAGATGAACTGAATGCAATTACACATGATTGGTGGATTGAATACAGTTTCCCCTTATGTGTTTATACCGAAGAACAACTAAAACTACTAAACAGAAAACTGGCAGCTCCATGCCAAATCCATATCGGAAACGGAATAACATTTGATACCCAAATGAATTTAATTCCCTGCAATATGTTCTTTGAAGATATAATCGGTCAATTGGGCACCGATTTTTCTTCCTATGAAGAATATAAAGAATTCATAAAAAAATCTGTTTACAGTTCCGCGATTACAGAATTAAAAGAATATCCGTCAAATCAATGTAATGATTGTCAATACTTAAAAAATTGCTTTGGTGGTTGTCCAGTTTTATGGAATAATTATTCTTTCGAAGCATTGCAAACACTCAAAAGCAATTATTATAATTAGTATAAATTCAATAATTCGTTATGCATAGCTATCATAGACGGATGCATATGCCATTTTCGAGACATACTAAAAATGGTACATAAAAAATCAGGCAGTGAGGGTGAACTCACTGCCTTGCCGTAAAATGCCTGTCATGCTCTAATGATAGAGAATAGGCTGCCCGTATGCGGCAGCCTATTACATTTTTATTTTTAAATCATTACTTTTCTTTTTTAATATGTTGAGAAATGTTAATCGGGAAGCCCGAGGGTGCGAAAAGCATAGTTGCTTTTGAAGAAGGTGTTTCGGTCACCTTATCACCGCGGGGATTGGTAAAGCCCTGTGAGAGCAAGAGTTCATACGCCTCATCAAAATCATCCACATTAATATT
>CADBNM010000045.1 GCA_902796055.1 Oscillospiraceae bacterium | reverse complement strand
CATACGCCTCAGCGTTTCAGTTGGCGGATTTCATCTCACTTTTTCAACATCTGCTCAGCGTGTAGAAAAAGGTTTTTCTACACGCTGACTCCCCTCGCTTATGTATAAGCGGGGGGAGTGATTTTATTTATTATAACTCATTACAACGGACTGCCGCAGTATTGGCAGAATTTTCCGCCGTTTGCAGGCGCGCCGCAATTTCCGCAGAATTTAGGAGCCGTTTTGGGCGCACTCTGCGCTGCTACCGCCTGTGCTTCGGCAATCATTTTATCCATTTTAGCCTTGTCGTCCGCAATAGCCCGCTGCGCTTTAATTTCCGCCTGTTTGCGTTCTTCGGGCGTCATTTTATTAAGAGTTTCTTCTAAATCCCGTTTGGCTTTTTCAATCAATTCCTGCATTTCTTCAGGAGTCGGGTTCATATTATCCATTGCAATTCCTCCTATAGTTTAATTAAAATAATCCAATTATAATATATCATCAAATGACAATTTCAACATCAGCCAAAAGTATGATTTTTGGGAAGAGTGGCAGTCCGACGAAAAATATCAGGCGGCAAATGCCGCCTGATAATCAATTTATCTTAGAAACTGATTGTGTTCAAGAATTTTGCGAACGCCGCTTCCGATTGCTCGGAACGGTCAACGAACCAAGAACTGCTTTTACCGTTGTTGTAAATCTTATATACATCGTTTCCATGTTGTGTGAAATACTCAAACGGCTTTTTGCCTTCATCCGCTTTTCTTACCTTGTAGGTGATACCGTTAATAACTTTATCCTCATATGTTTTATCCTTGCTGAGCTGTTCTTCAACGGTGGAATTCTTGTAAACTCTTATTAAGAAACGATAATCGGGCTCGTCGTCGTTTTTGCCGTAATGCCAGCTTATGGATTTATTAACGAGAGTGCCGTCGGGCTTTTCGGTCAAATTAATGCTTGTGCCGCAAATGTTTCCCGCAACCTTTGCATCATAGCGAATTCCGAATAAATCGTCAGTGTTTTCTTCGGTAGTGGTCGCATTTGTAAAGCTGATGCCTGCCATAAGGCTTTCAAATTTTGCATTATCAACCTTATCCTTAAATGAATATCCGACTGCGTAAATTGTCGTCCCTTCCTGATAAAACGCCGCCAAGGTTTTGTTTTGCTCAATTACCTTGAACTCTTTGCCTGCATAGGTGGCGGTTTTAGCTTTGTCGAGCGTTTCCTGCGGAACGGAGTCGGTTAGCTGCTTTCCTACAGTGTAACCGAGCATAGCCGAAGATTCGTCTGCAAAAGTGTAAGTAAAACTCTTTTCCGTTGTGTCTCCCGTGCCGTTTTTGCCTATCATGCGCTCTACGGTATCATAGCCCGCGGGCGGAGTGAAATGAAGTTTCATAGCATCCGTATCCGTAGCAGCGGTAACGGGCTTGGGCGCTTCGGTAACTTTTACCTTTTTTTCGCTTTTTTTACCGCCGCCGCAAGCGCTTAACGAAAGAGTCAACAGTACGCATAACAATAGAGCTAATATCTTTTTCATGCTCCAACATCTCCTTTTCTTTGCATTATTATAGCCTAATAATATAAGAATATATTTTGTAAAATATTTACAATTTAATTCTATCATTATACTCTTGCCTTTGTCAATCAAAAGACAGGTTTATTTCAAATTCTGCCGAACAAAAAAACAAAGCCCTCCGCAAGGGAGAACCTTGAATCCTTATGTGCCGCATTTTCCAATGGATAAAAAACTTATTTGCTTCAAAATCGAAGGGTTATTCACCTGTATACTCGAGCACATTTTCAAGCAAATCCTTCACAAAACCGCAACTGGTATATGCTGCAAATTTTTGAAATCTGTCGTCTTTTCTCTCGTTTGCAAAATCGCAGATACTCTTTGCAATAATAACATGGGGCTTTGGTTCAAACGCATGGGTAGCGGCGTAAGCAACACCGTAACCTTCCATTTCAACGCCCTCTGTATCATCAAAACTTGTGATTACCTGCTTTTTTAATATTGTTTTATTGGCAACGACTGCAGTTCCGCTTGCCAACGGTCCGCAATGAATATGAAATTCGTTCTTATCACTAACAATATGTTTGCTTATTTTTTCCAAATAATCGCCGGTGAAGTTAACTGCGGTAGGGCGCGGCATAAAGCCTATTTCACCGAAAACAATCTCTGCTTTATGAGGCGAAACAAACTTTCCGTTAGAAAAATTCCAAACAGAATTTGCCATTACCACATCTCCGTATATTTGTTTATCGGAGTTGCGGATTTCACCGGTTCCTGCCGCAATACCGGGCATAATCACATATTCGGGAGTGAAATGATGAATCATTTTCATCGTTAATGTGGCGCTCGCCGTCATTCCCATTTCATCCTGCTGCGCACTGATAACGCGCAGCTTTTTGCCGTCACGCTTAACAAACGCTTCCATGTATTGCTGAGAATCGTTCGGCATCTTAAACGGCTTCCAGTCGAATATACGCATAACTGCCTGCCGTTCCGTTTCGGTCACATAGATAATTGTTGCATAAGTTTTATATGCGCTCATTATTTCCCCCAATAAATACATAATTTATAAATATATTATACCGATATATCCGCTTAAAGTCTATAGGTATATTTTAATATACTGCCTGTCAGTACAAAAAGGTTTGTGTTTTTTGAAAGGTGCAGGTGTGCTCTGCAGCAAATTGGTGACGGTGTGATTATTTTGAGCAGCATATTAGTCTGTAATGTGAATGTTCCAGCCGGTGTTAATTTTCTTTTTCACTTTTTCTGCCGTTGTCGAATCCAAATCAGGCCAGTCGATGACTGTCGTTGCCTTGTTTGTTACCAAATGCGCTTTTTGAGCACACAAAGCAAGCGGCGTATCTGCAAGTGAATCGGAGTAGAAATTATCAATCACGGGAAAACCGTGGTCAAAAATATATTTCGCCTTTTCCTTTGCGTACATCAGGTTGTTCAAAAACACACCAAATTCACGGTCATATTCGGTTGCCATGTAATTGACGCCAAGCCGGTTGGCGATAGGTCCGATAATACAATCAGGCGATGCGCTTATAATAAGGTCATCAGGCTTTTTTTGCGCAAGATACCATTCAGATATTCTGCTCTCGTATTTGTCCCAATACCGTTCAATTTGTTCGTCATAATCATCTATCATTGTCAGATAGCTGAACATCTTGCGCTGCAGCTGACAATTCGGAATTTTTCCTCTTTTGTATTGAATAATACTTTTCAGCAAACCGGGCGCATAGGTAAAGCATAACTTCGGATGGCGTTTCATACACCAAAGAGCAAATCCTATTGAGCAATCCGAATAAAAAATTGTTCCGTCAAAATCATATACATTCATTTGTTTGTCTCCTCTTTTACGGTAAGGTTCTTAAGATATTTCATAATGTAAAAGAAATTCACCAAAATCAGTTCGCCTGCCGTAATACTTCTATTAAGACATACGCTGTTTTGTTTTATAACTTTTTAAAATTATATCATAACTGAAATTTCTTGTAAAGTTATATAGTGCTTGCCAATGTTTGGATAAGAAAGAACGCCGTTTTTAAATGTATCAAAAAATGGCGTACTTTCTCGTATGTGCGCCGCTTATCTGATACAAAAAAACAGCACAAAGGATTAACAAATCTCATTGAATCATACAAAAGAATATGTTATGATGAACATATGATATCAAACATATTCGGCTGTAGAAAGGAACTAAGCAATGAATTTGGAAAGGCTCACTTTATGCCCTATATTCTTTGAGAAAAACAGGGTTTACAGAAACTATCTTGGCGGAAAAGGGATTGCAAAGTTTTGCAATTTGCCCGAGGAAGATGACGATTTTTTCCCCGAGGAGTGGATTGCAAGTTGCGTAAAAGCCATTAACCCGAAATATTTCGGCGAAAGGGACGGTGTTGCCCGCCCCGAAGGAACGGATTTGTTTTTTGACGATTTGCTAAAAGAATATCCCGAAAACCTATTGGGCGGCAGGAAGTATGACTGTCTGGTAAAATACCTTGACAGCGCCATCCGCCTGCCTATGCAGGTGCATCCGACAAAAGAATTTGCAAAAAAACACTTTCATTCGCCTTACGGCAAAACGGAAGCGTGGCTTGTGCTGGCAACAAGACCCGGCGCAAAAATCTATTTTGGTTTTAATAGGGAAATTACAAAGGAAGAATTATCCGAGCTCGAGGAGCGAAGCGAAAATGAACGCGATGTTATGCGCACTATTTTAGCAGGTGTAGACGCTAAAGTCGGCGATGTTTACCTCATTCGCGCAGGGCTCATTCATGCAATCGGTGCAGGCTGTACCATATTGGAAGTGCAGGAGCCGACGGACTTCACCATTCAGCCCGAGCGCTGGTGCGGAGAAACCCACATCAGTTTTGAAGAAGAATATATAGGACTCGATAAATCCACAGCCCTTGATTGTTTTGACTACTCAATGGTTGGCGAAAAGGCGCTCGCAAGCGCAAAAATCGCGCCCAAAACGGTGAAAGACGAAAACGGCGTTTTAATCGAAAGCCTTATAGGCTATGAAGACACACCGTGTTTCGCCGAAAACCGCATCACACTGCGCGGCGGCAGTTATAAACCTTCCTTTGGTCCCTCGGTCTGGATAGTGCTCGAGGGCAGCGGAACGCTCGAGGGGGAAAATTATTTCCGCCGTATAAGCAAAGGCGATTATTTCTTTTTACCGTTTGCCGCACAAAACAGATTCACTTTACACGGAGACGGACTCGTTTTGGCAGAATGTCTGCCAAGCGCAAAATCCCATGAGCAGAAAGGATAACTTATGATACTGTGTGCAGGAGAAATATTAGTTGACAGAGTGAAAACTCCCGAAGGGGAGACCGACCATATCGGCGGTGCTCCTTTTAATGTTGCGGTTTATGCGGTAAGGCAGGGAGCCGATGTGCGCTTTTTCGGCAATGTCGGCGACGACAGCGAAGGCAAATTTCTAAAGGAGCAGGCAAAAGCTTTCGGGCTCGATTTGCGCTTAAGCGAAACTGCCGATTGTCCGACAACCGTCGCGCTTGTAAGCGTTGACAAAACGGGCGAAAGGTTTTTCAGATTTTTAAGAGACGCTGCCGCCGATTATCAGCTTGAAGCTGATAAAATCGACTGGACAGATGTCACCACTTTTCACTTCGGAACGCTTATGCTCAATACCGAAGAGGGCAGAGCATTTTGTAAAAATGCAATTCGTCAGGCAAAGCGCAGGAATATTCGCATATCGACCGACGCTAATTTCAGAGATGATTTGTTTGCCACAACGAAGGAGCGCAACCAAACTATGCTGCCCTTCCTTTTTGAAGCAGATGTGCTGAAACTGAGTATAGAGGAACTGCAGGAATTGGCGGGGGAAAACGACACCGCTATCGCCGTTTCTAAATTAGGTTATAAAGGGTTGCTTCTCATCACTAAGGGCGCAGAGGGAAGCGAGGCGTTTTTAGACGGAAAACGCATAGCCGTTGCGCCGTCCGCCCCTGTCGAAAAAATTGTTGATACCACAGGAGCGGGAGATGCTTTTTTCGGCGCGGCTTTGGCACTAATTGACCGTGGCATTCCTCTCGATTCCGAGAATTTAAAACAGGTGCTCACCGCCGCAAACCGTTCCGGCGCCGCCGCAACCCAAACTGAAGGTGCGTTGTAATTCGACAAAAAACCTCGCTTGTACCACAAGCGAGGCTTTTTGTTTATGTTATATTTTCAAATCCTTTGGAATAGGCGCATGGAAGAAGATGTTACCGAGGTTGGTCGGTGAGCAAAACAGTGATATTTTGTTTTTAAGGATTTTCGCTTCATTTCTTTCAAAAGCGATGTCGCTCAGGCTGAAAATGCGAATACCGTCGGCAAGTGCTTTTGCGTCTTCGCCTTCGGGCACAGCCATTGTTACCTCGTAAGTCTGTCCCGGCAGCAGGTCAAAGAAGTTGTCGGAAAACGCTGCGCCGGGAAGCTCGCTTGTCAGGCAGACAAGGCGTGCAAATTTGTCGGCTTTTAGTTTTAATGTGATACAGCCGTTTTCGATAACGGTTTCTTTTTCTATTTTCGCCTTTGACAGGGCGAGATTTTTTTCTTTATCAGGCAATATGACTTTTTGCATAATCATGTCGCCGCTTTCATTATATAAGCGCACGCAAAGTCCCGCGCGGGATTTTTTGACTTTAGGTATGTAGTCGGTATTTATGCCAAAAACCTTTTTCACCGACAAAGGACGAAGCGTGATTTTTTTGCGTAAAGCCTTCTTCTTTTCGCCCTCAAAGGTGAAGAAAAATGCTTCAATGCCGACCGCAACCTCTTCATTTTTATCGTTGTGGGCAAACACTTCTATTTTCTTCTCGCTGTCCTCGGCGGAAATGCACACCGGCGCATTGAAACGCCTTGCCGCATAGTGAAGCGCTTTATAATTATAATTGTAATCCATTCCCGCCCAAGAGCAAACAGGCCAACAGTCGTTAAACTGCCAATACAGCGAGCCGTTACACCTGCCGCGGTGACGGCGCCAGTGCAGTGTGGCGTCCTCCACGCACTCCATTTGTGCTAACTGTGAGAGATAGACATAATCCTCAAAGTGCTGCGGCAAATGGAACCTTTTAGCGATGTAGTAAAGCATTTTGCTGTTGCCGCTGCCACACTTTTGGTGGGAAAGAAAGACGGGGGAATTCAGGTCATAGTCGGCTTCTTCGGCAAAGGTTTTGATGGTTTTGAGGTCGGGCAGACTTTCAAAGCCGAACTCGGAGCAGAAGCGCGGAAAGCGCTTGCGGTAATAGGTCATCGGCTGCATACCGTGCCAAACCGCCCAAATATGGCTGTCTCCCACATTGTCTTGGTTAATGCCTGTGTTGTAAGCCGTGCCGCAGGGCGAACCGGGGATATAAGGCGTTGCCTCGTCGATTTTTCTGATTTGCTTTTCGAGAATATTGTAAAAGAAAGTATCTGTCCACTTAATGTAATCTCTTTTGTGTTGCCAAGCACCGCTCATTTGTTCAATTTCGTTATTGCCGCACCACAGCGCAAGGCAGGGGTGAGAACACATGCGCGCAACATTGAAAGCCACTTCGCGCTTTACATTTTCCAAAAAACTTTCTTTGAAAAACGGATATGCCTGACAGGCAAATTGAAAATCCTGCCATACGAGTATGCCCATTTCATCGCATTTTGTCAAAAACGCATCGTCCGCGTAATATCCGCCGCCCCAAACGCGCAACAAATTCATATTCGCAAAGCGCACGGATTTAAAAAACTTCTCACGCTTCTCTTCATCAAAGCGGTGAATAAACTGGTCGGGCGGGATAACATTGGCGCCCTTCGCAAAAATCGGCACACCGTTTATTTCAAACTGAAACTGCTGTCCGTAGGCGTCTTTTTCTCGGTTGAGTTTAATAGTGCGCAAGCCGACTTTAAGTTCCTTTTCTTCAAGCACTTCTTCGCCCTGCAAGAGAGTTACTTTGACGGTATAAAGCGGTTGCACTTCTTTGCCTGATAGTTCATATGTCCACCAAAGAAGCGGGTTTTCAATCTCAAATTCCGTGCGTGTTCCGTCTGCTCTCATCACTTCTCCGTCGGGGCAAGTGATTTGCACGGCGGCGCGTACCTGATGTTCGCCGAAGCGTTGTATATCTGTGTTTACGCTAAGTGTTACCGCGCCGTTTTCATGGTGTTTTTGGCAGGTGGAAACTTGAGAGAGCCTTGCGGTATTAACAAATTCGAGAAAACATTCACCGCTTATGCCGCTTGGCACCAGCACGGGACCCCAGTCCCAACCGAAATGTGATTGCGGCTTGCGGATGTGAATAATGCCGTTTTGTCCGTTCGAGTTGATAGTGCCGCCCTCTTTGCTGTAGGTTTGGGATACAAAGTTGACGGGAGAATGAAAGAAAACGCTGATTTCATTTTCACCGGCACGGAGTAAGCTTTTGACAGGGAATTCATATTTTATAAAACAATTCTCGGTGCTGCCGATAAGCGTGCCGTTGATGCGGATGTCCGCAAGGGTATCGAGCATTTCAAAGTTAAGGAATGCTTCGTCGCAGTTAAGTTCCTCGGCATCGACACAAAACTCACGCCTATATTCCCAGTCGGACTGACCTACAAAGGCGCAGTCATTTTCATTTACACCGTAAAACGGGTCGGGAATCAAGCCGTTGTCCGTTAAATCCGTAAAATTGCAGCCGGGAACATGCGCTTTGTACCACTGCGCTTTATCCGCCTGCCGAAATTGCCATTCACCGTTAAGACTTTTTTTCATAACACTCTCCATAGTTCATAAAATTTGAATTATACAATAAAGCCGAACCTTAATTGGTCTTGTTTGCCGATTTTAACTTAATCGCAAGGCGCAAAACAGTCTTTGCCGTGCGTTCAAGCTCTGCGCGGGTTATGCCGCCCTCCTCGCCGAGAGTCGGCAGCAAGGTACCGTCGGAAACATATCTCTTTGTGCCGTATTTTCCGCCCGGCATCAGCACATCAACCTGTGAGCGAACACGGTAAGCGTTGTCCTTGATTTTCGGGAATTCTTCGCTTGCGGATTTCTGCATCCACCAGTCCGTCATAACGCAACCGTCGTAACCCCATTCGCCTCGCAAAACGGTTGTAACAAGGTCGTAGTTATAGTGGCTCCACACGCCGTTAATCTTGTTGTAACTCGTCATAATATTGAGCGGTTTGCCCTCCTTAACGGCAATTTCAAAGCCTTTAAGGTAGATTTCACGCAACGCCCTTTGCGAAACGCGGGAGTCTGTTTTTGTTCTGTGCGTTTCTTGATTATTGCAGGCAAAATGCTTCGGGCAGGCGGACGCTCCCGCACTCTGTACGCCTCTGATATAAGCGGCGCCCATCTTGCCTGAGAGCAACGGGTCCTCGGAAAAATACTCAAAATTCCTGCCGCACAGCACATTCCTTTGAATGTTCATACCCGGTGCAAGCAGCACATTGCTGCCCACTGCAACAAGCTCCCTGCCCGTAACGGTGGTAAGCGCTTCAACAATCTCGCAATTAAATGTGCTTGCAAGCGCGGTGCCGCAGGGTATAAGCGAGGTGTATTGCTTAATGCGGATTCCCGCAGGACCGTCGGTTGTTATAATCGGCGGAACACCCTTTTCCTGCAAAGAGGGAATAATACCGCCGTAAGCGCCCGTATTGCCGGCAACGCCTAATTTGCTGTCTATCATACCCTGACCGCGGGTGAGCGCCTCAAGTTCCTTTTTGTCAAGCTGACCGATGAATTCATCAAGCGTAATT